>NZ_JAUSVF010000001.1:4257500-4270161 GCF_030814475.1 Pararhizobium capsulatum DSM 1112
CCCTGATCGTTTCGACGTAATCACCCTTTGCTTCGGGCGACAGCAGGCTTGAGACTACACCGACCGCGCGGCTTGCATCGGTGACATAAACCGTCTGTCCACGCTCGTAACGTGGATTGATCTTCACGGCGGTGTGGACGCGGCTGGTCGTTGCGCCGCCGATCAGCAGCGGGATATCGAATCCCTCGCGCTCCATTTCTGAAGCCAGATGGACCATTTCGTCTAATGACGGCGTGATCAGCCCCGAGAGGCCAATGATATCGACGCCCCGCTCCCTGGCCACCTGGAGAATCTTGGTTGCAGGCACCATGACGCCGAGATCGATGATCTCGTAATTGTTGCAGGCGAGCACGACGCCGACGATGTTCTTGCCGATATCGTGCACATCACCCTTGACGGTCGCCATCAGCACTTTGCCGGCGCTCTGGCGCTCCTCGCCGCCGCCATTGGCCCGCTTTTCCTCCTCCATGTAAGGGAGCAGCACGGCCACCGCCTGCTTCATCACCCGGGCCGATTTCACCACCTGCGGCAGGAACATCTTGCCGGCGCCGAAAAGATCGCCGACCACGTTCATGCCGGCCATCAGCGGACCTTCGATGACATGCAGCGGTCGCTCGGCACTTTGACGCGCTTCTTCCGTATCGGCGTCGATGAATTCGGTGATGCCATTGACCAGCGCATGTTCCAGCCGCTTTTCGACCGACCACTCGCGCCATTTCAGGTCGCGTTCCTTGGCTTCTTTGCCGGCCGCGCCCTTGAAGCGCTCGGCAAGCGTCAGCAGACGCTCGGTCGAATCGGCGCGCCGATTGAGAACCACGTCCTCGCAGGCCTCGCGCAGTTCGGGTTCGATCGTGTCATAGACGGCGAGCTGGCCGGCATTGACGATGCCCATGTCCATGCCAGCCTGGATGGCGTGGTAGAGGAAGACAGCATGCATCGCCTCGCGCACGGGCTCGTTGCCGCGGAACGAGAAGGAAAGATTGGAGACGCCGCCGGAGATGTGCACATAAGGCAACGTCTCGATAATCCTTCGCGTCGCTTCGATGAAGTCGACGCCGTAATTGTTGTGCTCCTCGATACCGGTCGCAACCGCAAAGATGTTGGGGTCGAAGACAATGTCCTCCGGCGAGAAGCCGGCTTTTTCGGTGAGCAGCTTGTAGGCGCGGGTGCAGATGTCGACCTTGCGCGCTTGCGTATCAGCCTGTCCCACCTCGTCGAAGGCCATTACCACGACGGCAGCGCCATAGGCACGGCAGAGCCGGGCATGATGCAGGAAGGCCTCTTCGCCCTCCTTCATCGAGATCGAATTGACCAGCGGCTTGCCCTGCACGCATTTCAGGCCGGCCTCGATCACCTCCCATTTTGACGAGTCGATCATCACGGGCACGCGGGCGATATCCGGCTCGGCGGCCACGAGATTCAGGAACTCGATCATCGCCTGCTTCGAATCGATCAGGCCCTCGTCCATGTTGATGTCGATGATCTGGGCGCCGTTGGCCACTTGATCACGAGCGACATCGAGCGCCGCCGCGTAGTCCCCAGCCGTGATCAGCTTTCGGAACTTGGCCGAACCGGTGACATTGGTGCGCTCGCCGACATTGACGAAGGGAATATCCTTGGTGAGCGTGAACGGCTCCAGCCCCGACAGCTTCATCAGCGGTGGCACATCCGGGATTTCCCGCGGCGGATGTTTGGCGACGGCCTCAGCAATCGCCCGGATATGCGCCGGCGTCGAGCCGCAGCAGCCGCCGACGATGTTGACGAGGCCTTCGCGGGCAAAACCCTCGATCTGGGCGGCCATTTCCTCCGGGCTTTCGTCATACCGGCCGAATTCGTTGGGCAGGCCGGCATTCGGATAGGCGCAGACAAAGGTGTCAGCAACGCCGGAAATCTCGGCAAGATGGGCGCGCATGGCGTTGGCGCCGAGCGCGCAGTTGAGACCGATGGTGAAGGGATCGGCGTGACGGACGGAGTGCCAGAAGGCCGTCGGCGTCTGGCCCGACAGCGTGCGACCGGAAAGGTCGGTGATCGTGCCGGAAATCATCACCGGCAACCGGATGCCCTTCTCGATGAACACTTCCTCGGTCGCAAAGATCGCCGCCTTGGCGTTCAGCGTATCGAAGATCGTTTCGATCAGGATGATATCGGCACCGCCATCGATCAGGCCGCGCAGCTGCTCGGCATAGGCGATGCGCAGGTCATCGAAGGAAACGGCGCGGTAGCCGGGATTGTTGACATCGGGCGAGATCGAGGCCGTGCGGTTGGTCGGCCCGAGCGCGCCGGCGACGAAGCGGCGCTTGCCGTCCACCTGCTCCGCCCGCAATCCGGCGCGCCGCGCAAGGCGGGCGCCATCCCGGTTCAGCTCGTAGACCATCGCCTCCATGCCGTAGTCGGCCTGGGCGATCGTGGTTGAGGAGAACGTGTTGGTCTCCAGAATGTCGGCGCCGGCAAGGGCGTATTGATAGTGGATTTCCTCGATCGCGCCCGGCTGTGTCAGCGTCAACAGATCGTTGTTGCCCTGCAGGTGGCATTCGCAGGCTTGAAAGCGCTCGCCGCGGAAATGATGTTCCTTGAGGCCGAGCTGCTGGATCTCGGTGCCCATGGCACCATCCATGATCAGGATGCGCTCGTCAGCCGCCGCCTTCAGCGCCTTGAAGACTTCGGTTCCGTCTTGTTTCGGCAGGACATCGCCGAAAAGGGCGTTGATGGCGGACATGGGAAATCTCCCGTTCTTAAAACGACATTCCTCAATGGAAATCACATAAAGATATCTTTATGTCAATATATGATATTGCCATGGAGATACAAAACGCCCTCTTCGGTCAAGGAGCAGGCCGCTTGCAAAGTCCTCTCGCTCAAATCACAGTCGTTTCAGGCAATCGTCCAGTTCGTAGATTGCACAGAGAATATGATAGAAGCTGCTGGCCGGCGCCGGCTCGTCAACATAGGTTCCATCGGCGCGTTGCTTGTCGCGCCAGAGGCCGTCCACCGGAACCGTGAGAAACCTCTTCAAGGCATGGCCAGCGCGAGCAGCTGAACGCAGATAACGGGCGCGTTCTTCACCATCTGTCAGGGCAGCGAAACGGATAGCAGCTTTCAACCACTCCGTCTGAGGCCAAAGCCGGGCAATCGGATCGGCAACGGAAAAATCGTCCAGCAGGGTCATGATGGCCACATCGCGGCTCGCGGAGATGCCGTATTGTTCGCCGATCTCGAACAGGCGACGCGCCTTGACGATCGCTTCGGCATTGCCACGCCGCTCGCTCCAGCGCAAGAGAAGCCATGCCCATTCGAACTGATGACCCGGCTCGACAATGCGCCCCTTATCTCCCGGCATCGGTTGCCAGTCGTGATCGAAGAATTCGCGCAACGCGCCGGTTTCTCGGTCGATGAAGTTGTCCATGCAGAGTGTTGCGATTTCGTCGGCAAGATTAGCCCACGCAACCTGGTCGAAGCCCTCGACCTCCTCGCTTGCCAGGCATGCCTCGAACAGATGCATGTGTGGATTGGAGCATAGCGGCAAACGCGGCGGATTATCTTCGTCAAAGCCGGCGACGGGGTGCTTGCAATGGGCTTCGAGCTTTTCGCGCAGGCTATTGCTGCGCTCTATCATCTCGGCGCGCCGCTCCGGGAAGACCTGTGCCAGATAAGCAAAGGACAGAAGTGCAAAGGCCTGATTGTAGAGATCGAAGCTGGCATCAAGCAGCATCCCGTCAGCGTCGGCAAGAGCGCCATAAAAGCCGCTCGGCTGTAGATAGACTTTGTCGAAATAAGCTAGACCGGCTTCTGCAACGGGCTTCCAGTGTCCCTGCCAGCCGCGTTGACCGGCTTCCGCAAAACAATAGACCTGACGGGGCTGAACCCGCGAGCGGCGATGGGCGCGGGTCGCCTTGCCCGCCATGTCGATCGTCTCTACGAACCCCCCGCTTCGTGTATCGAACCCCTGCCCGCGCCAAATCGGCAAAGCCTTGGTCTCGAGCCAGTCCTTAAGCTCTCTGGCAAGGGTGGAAACGTCCATCGATACACCTTTCAACATTTACATGTCGCCCAAGACATCTCGGCCAGAAGCTAACACGCTTCAGCCAAGCCTCAAGGCGTCGTGATCCTTGTCGAGCATCCACGCAAGCGCCTCGATCACCATGGCATGGTCGTCCCGTTGCGGCAGGCCGGATACAGTGATGGCGCCGATGCAACCCGTGCCCTTGATGGTGATCGGAAAGCTGCCCCCATGGGAGGCATATTCGGAATCCGGCAGGCCGAATTTCGCCTGCAGTGTGCTCTCCTGCCTGGCAAGCGAAAGCCCGATAGCGTAGCTGCTCTTGAAGAAGCGAAAGACGCAATTGCGCTTGCGGCGCACCCAGTGCGGATTGTCGGGCGTTGCCCCTTCCAGCGCCGTGTAGAAAAGCGGCATAGAGAAAAGAGTTATATCAATGACGACGCCGAGCTTGCGTTCACTCGCCATGGTCCGCAGCTTCGATCCGAGTGTCCATGCCGTTTCCATGTCGAAACGGTCGAACTGCAATTCGCGTTCCTGCAGCTCTATCCGAGAGAGGTCGTCGTCGATGCTCATGCTATCCCCTTCCCTGGCCGGGATCACCGGCCTCAACTGTCTTCACCGGTCGTGCGACCGGACGAAAGCGAATCGCGATCTTTCAGATTCGCTTCTTGCGCTTTAGCTCTTTGTTTCTACGCATGTCGTTATCGCAAAACCGCTCTACACTTTTGCGCGACGTGCTTTAATCCTTCCAGAGCCAGGCTGCCCCGCGCACCCCCGAGCTGTCGCCATGCACCGCCTTGCGAATCGGTGTTTCGAAACTGTCCCCGAAAAGATAGTTCACGATGAGCCCCGGCAGTTCGTCGTAGATCTCGTCCACATTGGACATGCCACCACCCAGAACAAAGACATCCGGGTCCACGACATTGGTCAGCAGCGCCAGGCTGCGCGCGAGACGATCGACGAAGCGACCATATACCTGCGTGGCGACAGGATCGCCCGCACGTTTGTCGGCAATGATATCACGACCGCGTCGGTCGATGCCCGTCGTCAGGCGGTAGTCGAGCTCAACGCCGGTACCGCAGGCATACATGTCGAGGCAACCGTGTTTGCCACACCAGCATTTGTGGCCGGGATATTCCTGCGGGGTCATCCATGGCAGCGGATAATGACCCACCTCGGCCGCTACGCCCTGGTAACCGGCATGTACATGCTTGCCGATCGCAAGTCCGCCGCCGTGTCCGGTGCCGACAATAATACCAAAGACGATATTTTCGTGCCTGCCTGCACCATCGACAGCCTCAGAGACGGCAAGACAATTGGCGTCATTTGCAAGGCGGACGGGACGGCCAAGCGCCGCTTCAAGATCGCGGCCAAGTGGACGCCCGTTAAGAAGCACGGCATTGGAATTGCGCACGATACCGGTGCGCGGGTTGGGGCTGCCCGGAATGCCGATGCCGATCGACCCGGTCTCGCCGGCCGTCTGCTCCGCAGCCGTGACCAGCTCCAGCACGGCGCGAATGCAATCATCGTAACCGCTGGTGGGCGTGGCGATGCGATGGCGGGCCCGAGTTTTGCCATCGCGGTCGAGCGCGATGACTTCCATTTTTGTCCCACCCCAATCAATTCCGAGATACATGCCGCCCACTTCCTGAAATTCCGCATCCCGTTTCTTCGTCAACCGGTCGAGCAGCACGTCACCACCCAGCCGGACAGGATCGCGAAACGGGTCCCCCAATTGTCTGCGCGATCCCTGATTAACATTGGAAAACGCAAGAGCACCAGCCCTCACCGCGGCATTCTTTCATGCGACCAGACAAACGATGCATTCGTGCGTAACGACAAAAGTACTTGGCTTCGCCCACCAGCTTTTGTAAGGGTTTTCCCGGCTGGTCCCATAGCTCAGTAGGATAGAGCGCAGGATTCCTAATCCTGAGGCCATTGGTTCGAATCCAATTGGGATCACCAGCTTTTCAAGCCTGTAAGGACTTGCGTCCCCCTCGCATCCCACTCGCCTATTTTCGGCGCGCTCCGCCCGTTGCGCCTCCCCCCAACAGATTGGCAACTCCGCATGTTTTTCGGGGGCCGCGACTACATCGCTGAGCAGCAACTACAGCGTGGTCCGCATGATGGCCCAGCATTTCAAAATGAGCGATGGAATCAGGGTAGCTTTGCTCTCGGGAGCGAGTTGTATCGTCAGCATTCCCTATTAATAGGCGCCGCTGTTACGCCCTTCATAAACGCCCCTTGCACAAACTACCGCAGGAAAACGTCGTGATAGGGGTGCTTCATCTGCCAATAGACGGTCCTTGCGGCCTGGACGACACCGGTCCAGAACAGCAGACCGCAAAGCAATGCAATAATGTAGATCTGAAGACGCATGCCCCGTTGTTGCAATGCAAAACCGGCGCGACTGTGGCGCAGGGACCTGCACACCCGATTGTGAATCAGGTGTGACCGAGGCCTCCATTACGTTTGGCTTGGCGACGACAATGCTGCGTTGCAATAATTTCGTCTCGCCATTATGACAGGATAATGACGAAATCCTTTTTCAAGATATTCAGCTGGCTGCTGATTGCAGCCGTCGTGTTCGTGACAATTTCCCCGATCGGGCTTCGTCCGCATACGCTGATCACGGTTTCCTTCGACCGGGCGCTGGCTTTCGCGCTCATCGGCTGTGCATTTGCGTTGGGTTATCCGAACCGCTGGCTGTCGCTGTGTGTCTTCCTGATAGTTGCCGCGTTCGGCATCGAGGTCATGCAATATTGGGCGCCGACCCGACATCCGCATTTTGCCGACGCCTCGGTGAAGGCGGCCGGCGCAATTTTCGGAATGGTCATCGGAAAAGCAGCCCTCATCATTCGCCGCCAGAAGCTGACACGCACCGCCTGAAACAGGCCGCTAAAAGTGGGCAGCGCAGCTCTCACTATGCGCCTGCGACACCGAAGGCCCTGATCTCTGGATATTGCTCTGCGATCGCCGCCCAGCTTTGCCTGGCATGATCTCGGCCGACACCAAGCCGACAACATTCGTTCAGAGATCAAAGAGACACTCATTGCACAACGGCTCGGCGCCTTCGCCAGTTTGCCAGCATTCGAAGGTTTTATGGCATTGGGCGCAGGTCACCTCCAGGCGACGCCCTTCGCGGCCGAAACCCAGTTCGTCCAGACGGTCGTGTTTATGGTCCTGCACTGCCTCACGGTGATCGAAGTCCATGCTGCGATTCCCAGACGGATGAACCCTTCAGCGCCTCGGCAGGAGCTTCTTCTTATATATTGCGCCGCCGGCGTGTCACGGAGTGATTAAAATACCCAGGGTTGAAAAATCAAAAACTGCAGCAAATAAAGTACCGCTGTTAATCAATTTTGTAAAATAAAAAACGCGCGACGCCGAGGTATCATTGCGACGGAGTGGCACCATTGTAAATTACGCGACCAGAATATCTTCGTGACTTACTTTTTAAAATCTACCGATGACACCTTTTTCTGTATTCGAAACGCTCTACGCGGTCATTGCATTCGCTTGCGTGTATTATACTTTCGCAGAGGGTCAAAACACGCGCGCCAGATGGGATCGCTCGCGTCCGCTCGGTCTGTTGATTTGTGTGTTCTGGCCCGTCCTGATCCTGCTTCTTCTTATCCCGTAGACTGGCAAACGCCGCCCCACGCACGGATCGATGATCACGGCGCACGAGTGCAGTCGATACCCTTGTCGTCGACCCCATTGACCGCGTTGAAAAGGGTCGCGGCCTCTCCCTTGGTCCACCAGGTGTAATATCCCCCCATATATTTCGCGCCCGAACCGGAAACGACATTCGCTGCGACGACGACTGCGTCGCCAATCGACAGTTGCAGGAGGGAAATATTGCCCGAATTGATATATTCCGCCATCACGGGTTCACCGCCGCAGTCATAGCGCACCTCGGAACGGTCGATCGGAGCAGCCGGTATGCGCAGGACGAGATCGGCCAGGTTGTCGTGACGCATCATGCGAAGCGGCACGGTGTAGTCGGCGGCATACAATCGCAGCTCATCCCCCCGGAACTCATAGGAAAGTCCTTCCGACAGCGCCCGGAAGAATTTGGCTTCCTGATCCATGACGGCCGGCGGGCAGAGCTTGCGCGTTGCGGCAGCCGGAGCGAAACTGATCTGCAGCGACTTCACGGTGAATACGCCAGTATAGTTATTGCAGCCCGCCATGCCGGAATAGGTCCCGTCGTCATGGATCTCGAGCGTTGTCTGCAGGTTGTCGATGACCCCGCCGGACTTGATGTCCTCCACAAGCCACGTGCCGACGAGTTCCTGAGGCGCCGTGCCGGCGGCCACGGTTTGCACCGTACCGGCTTCGATGAGCACGCAGGCACATCCCAGAAACAAGGCATATCGCAACATCTTTTTCCTCCGACAAATCCGGCATCGATTTTTGGCAGCTCCCGTCACCGCGAAGCATGCACGCGCACATTCATACAGATCACCGCCAGGCATTTCCATGAAACTATGTGTCATTGACAGCCCCGAGGAACAGGCGTCCTTTCGGCCTCTTGTTGCAAGGGACATTCGACTGTAGAGCCTTTGCAAAACAAGTACGGGATTTGGCAATGATATCGGGCGCCGGGAAAAAGCGACGCATCACCATTCTGGGCTCGACCGGATCGATCGGAAGCAACACGCTCGATGTCGTCACCCAGCTTGGCGGGCGTGAGGCCTTCGAGGTTGCGGCCCTGACCGGCAGTGGCAACATCGCCCTTCTGGCCGAGCAGGCAAAGGTAAGCGGCGCTGAACTCGCCGTCACCGCCGATGAAGGCCGATACCACGATCTGAAATCCGCGCTGGCAGGAACCGGCATCGAAATCGCAGCCGGCCGCAGCGGCCTGATCGAAGCGGCGGAGCGCGAGGCTGCCTGGGTGATGGCGGCCATTGTCGGCACGGCCGGGCTGGCACCCACACTGACTGCTGCCCGTCGTGGCGCAGATATCGCCCTTGCCAACAAGGAGTGCCTGGTTTCCGCCGGCGATCTGTTCGTCTCCGCCGTCCATGCCGGTGGTGGCCGGCTGATTCCCGTCGACAGCGAACACAGCGCCATCTTCCAGTCGCTGGAGGATGATCAGCGCCACGCCGTCGAGCGTATCGTGCTTACAGCGTCTGGTGGCCCGTTCCGCACCTGGACGCGGGAACGCATGGCGGGTGTCACGGCCGAGATAGCCCGCGCCCATCCCAACTGGTCGATGGGTCTCAAGATCTCGATCGGCAGCGCCTCCATGTTCAACAAGGCACTGGAGATGATCGAGGCGCAGCACCTCTTCGACGTGCGTCCGGATCAGATCGAGGTGGTCGTGCATCCGCAGTCGATCATCCATTCGATGGTCGGTTACCGGGACGGCTCGGTCATCGCCCAGCTCGGCTGCCCGGACATGCGCACCGCCATCGGCTATGCGCTGACCTATCCCGATCGACCGAAACTCAATGTCGACCGGCTCGATTTTGCCAAGCTCGCCCGCCTCGATTTCGAAGCGCCCGACGAGGAACGTTTCCCGGCGCTGCGCCTTGCCCGCGCCGCCATGCAGCGCGGCGGCCTTCAGGGCGCGATCATGAATGCCGCGGAAGAAACCGCCTTCCACGCCTTCATCGCCGGCCGCATCGGTTTTCTCGATATGGCCGACATCGCCGAGGCGGTCATGGACCGGCTCGTGTCCGTTCCCGCAGCAGCCGGCATGGACGATGTTTTTGCAGCCGACGAGGCGGCACGCGCCGAAGCGGGCGATGTCATCGCAGCAAAGGAAAAGGCGGCCTGAACAGGCACGCGCCAAGTCCGGCTCTCAGACAGCGTCCCGGTTCGGTTCCCGCAACGCCCCTTCTCGCCTCCAGCACACCACAGCGAATACAGCCGCATTCTGTTGAGGCATGTTAAGAGGCGCGCTCGTCAGCGTCAGGCTGTCGCCGGACAGCTCGCAGTACCTGATCTGTTCGCTCCCGACCCAAGGTTCGAACCAGGCGATATCAACCACGGTAACAAGCCGGTTGGGCGGCTCCACCCTATAGCGCCCCGAGTAAGCCAGCATCGAACGGTAAGCCACTGCTTCTGCGGCTTCAGTCTTGGGATGGGATCGACCGTCAGGTGTAATCAAGGCAAACATCCGCCCTTCGGGGTCGAACATCACCGTTCCGGAGGGACGTTCGCCCCAAGGCTGCGTCCTCAAGCCTGTTGCGCAGTCCTCCATGTGAAAGGACTCGATGATCCAGATACCGACCAAATCCTCAGCGCGCATCTCGTGGCCCGCTCGTTTGCCATCAAAGCGAATGCTTCAATGTTTTCGCAGGCAATATAACAGTCCGAAAGAAAACGACGCCGTTAAAAACGCGAAAGGCCGCCTGAAACAGACGGCTTTTCTTCAATCTATTTCGCTAAGCTCAAGCGACAGCCCGTGCCAGGGCGCAACGGGACCAGAGCTGGTGCAGCGCACCGACCAGATGGTCGATATCGGCGTCACTGTGCAGCGGCGTCGGCGTGATGCGCAGACGCTCGGTCTTCTTCGGCACCGTCGGATAATTGATCGGCTGGACGTAGACGCCGCAATTGTCGAGCAGCAGATCCGAGATCCACTTGCACTTGGCCGCATCGCCGACCATGACCGGCACGATATGGCTCGGATTGGCCATGTGCGGAATGCCGGCCTTGTCGAGCAGATTGCGCAGGCGGCGAACACGCTCCTGATGGGCGAAGCGTTCGACCTGGCTTTCCTTCAGGTGTCGGATCGAGGCAACAGCGCCAGCGGCCAGCGCCGGCGGCAGCGCCGTCGTGAAGATGAAACCCGACGCAAACGACCGGATGAAATCGCACAGCGCCGCAGACGCAGCGATATAGCCGCCCATCACGCCAAAGGCCTTGCCAAGCGTGCCTTCAATTACCGTCAGGCGATGCATCAGGCCTTCGCGTTCGGCAATGCCGCCGCCACGCGGGCCATACATGCCAACGGCATGGACTTCATCGAGATAGGTCATCGCGCCGTATTTGTCGGCGACATCACAGATGTCCTTGATAGGCGCGATATCGCCGTCCATCGAATAGACGCTCTCAAAAGCAACGATTTTTGGCGCACGCGGATCGGCGGCAGCCAGCTTCGCTTCCAGGTCGGCGACAGAATTGTGCTTGAAGATCACACGTTCGCACTTGGAATGGCGGATCCCCTCGATCATCGAAGCGTGATTCCCGGCGTCAGAGAAGACGATCACACCGGGAATCTTCGAACAGAGCGTTCCAAGTGCTGCCCAGTTCGACACATAGCCGGACGTAAACAAAAGCGCCGATTCCTTGCCGTGCAGGTCGGCAAGCTCGCGCTCCAGAAGAACGTGGTAGTGATTGGTACCGGAAATATTGCGGGTGCCACCGGCACCGGCGCCACATTCGTCGATGGCGCGCTTCATCGCCTCGGTCACCTTGGGATGCTGCCCCATGCCGAGATAGTCGTTGGAACACCAGACGGTTACGTCCTGCTTTTCGCCTTGGGCATTGTAGCGGATCGCCTTGGGGAACTGCCCGCGCTGGCGCTCCAGATCGGCGAAAACGCGGTAGCGGCCTTCCTGATGCAGGCCGGCGATCTCGCCTTTGAAGAAATTTTCGAAATCCATCATCGTCTCCAGAACCAGGGCGTCTTTTTGATTCAAACAACCCTGTCGTCAACCCAAAAGGGCCGCTACCAGGCCGCCTGCGGCAAAAGGCCCGTAGTTTTGAACCATTCCAGACTATTTTGCCGGTTTCAATCCAGCAATCCTTGATTTCGATCAAGCCGCGCAAAAAATCATCTGTTTCGCCGAAAAAATCAGCAATGGGATTTCGCCGCGTTTGGCTTGTCACGCAGGGAACAGACCTTTCAGCTTGCGTTCAGCATCAATGGCCTTCTCTTGTTTCGGAAGGAAACTTGTAGTCTGTCTGTAGACTTTCTCCAGCAGCGATTTATCCTTCATGCTTGCAAGCTTACAGGAATGGAACCCAAGGGTTTCTTCCTCCCCGGGGGTAAGGATGGACGCGAAACGTCGCGCCTCCTTTTATTGGAGACTGAAATGAAGAAAACCATTGCTCTTGTTTTGATTGCCTTGGCTGCCACAAGCTGCACGCAGACCGAAAAGGGCGCCGGCATCGGCGCAGTCTCCGGCGCCATCATCGGCGGCGCGATCACCGGCGACGTCCGCGGTGCCGCCGTCGGTGCCGCTATCGGCGGTGTTTCCGGCGCCGTCATCGGCCATGTCACCGAACAGCCCGGCCAGTGCTATTACCGCGACCGCTATGGCCGCCGCTATATCGATAGCTGCCCGCGTTGATCTCGCACCATTCTTAACGATTGAACCCCTGAAACCCCGGCTCCGGTCGGGGTTTTTGCTTTTTGGCCGATAGACCGCCCCACCCTCTACGTCATCCCCGGCCTCGTGCCGAGGATCTTCCAGATTGTCCTCACATGCGGAGAGGCTGGAAGATGCTCGGGACAGGCCCGAGCATGACGGTGGGGAGGCTTCCGGCCGGGGTTTCTGTTTCTTCGAGGTCACAGCCTGTGTCGCTTTTTGATAAAATGACCTTCGCGGCTTCATGAATCCGGCTGAGGTGTGTAGGGTCTGCCATTAACAAAGGGAGAACCTTGTCATGCAATGGTGCACCTGCCATGACGGCGGGCCTGTG
>NZ_JAUSVF010000004.1 GCF_030814475.1 Pararhizobium capsulatum DSM 1112
AAAAAGTCCGTATTGTTCAGGGCCAGACCCACCGGCAGCATCGCGAATATGGTGTCTCCCCCGCCGGTCCCTCCGTTGCTATCGTAGGTAAGAGCGCCGGTCGCAGCGTTGTAGACTATCCGGTCGTCGGCATCCTCCGCAGAGGTGCCAATACGGAATGCCGCGCTGGCCAGCACGCCGGTCGTCAACCCGGCGAACACGGTGCCGTCCAATGCAACAGTATCCAACTCCGCGGTCGTGAAATCGGTGACGACTGCTACCGGCGTCGGCGGGTAGAGCAGGGCGCTGAAGCAGAAGATATCGTTACCGGGTCCGCCCGTGAGAATGTCACTACCGCCCAATCCTTGCAGCACGTCGTCGTCTTCGCCGCCAGAAAGGTTGTTGTTCCCCGCATTGCCGACAAGCCAGTTGTCACGCTCATTGCCGGTTAGATCGATGGCGTCCGTGCCGGACTGGTCTGTGGTCGAGAGCGTCTGCACCATTACCCCCGCGGCGAGCGTGTAGCTGACACTGGTGAAGGCTTGGTTTCCCCAGTCCTCGGTTCCCCCGTCCTCTTCGACGATCTCGTCGCCGCTATTGTCGATGTAGTAGGTGTCGGCACCAAGCCCGCCCTCCATGCGGTCAGCGCCTGGACCGCCATCGAGCGCGTCGTCCCCCGGTTCGACCAAGATGCCAACGCCGTCACCATAGAGGAAATCGTTGCCTTCGTTTCCGATCAGCTCATCGTTGCCGCCAGACCCACGGAGCGTGTCCGAGTATTCTAGCCCGAACAACAAGTCGTTCCCGGTTGAACCAGAAACTAACGTTCTCGACTGCCCAGGCACTTGCACCTGGTCAGGGTATCCATTGAACAAAAGTTCGAACAGAGCGAACCCGTCGCCGCTCAGTGCAACAGCCTCCAACGCGGCATTTCCCTCAACCAAAATAGGCTCTCCTTCAAGAAAAATATGCCCGTCGGCGGCCGTGGCGATGTCGGAAAGCTGACCAAGGAACGTGTAGACCTGAATTCCATCCGCGAAACCATAGGCATATTCATAGATCGGTCCAATTTCAGGATGGACTGTGGACGCCTCAAACCGAACGTATTCCGTCGCACTCCACCTGAGGGTCGCCGTTTGCACAGGCAGATGATCGATCATGATTTCGCCGAATTCGAGGACCGGCACGCTCCCGGCGTCATATTGCCTGAAACCCATCTCATACATGTTCAACGGCTGATGCGGTGAATTGAGCGCCATGACGGATTGTCCCCCTTGTTCGCCGGCAATAGCCGCTGCCCCATTAGAACGGATGCGTTGATAGTCACTGTCGTTCAACGGACCACAGTATTCCGACATCACCAACAGCATTGCTACTTTCTTAAGCGCCGCAATGGAAAATTGTCTGGGCTCACAGTCAAGCTCGCAGCACCTAAAGTAAGGGTCGAAAACGTGCCAAGACCGGTCTGCTCTGCAGAAGCAATTGGATTTGATAAATCAGGGAAAAGTGTTGATCGTGCACGGTGCCTGTCGATGTAAACGTCGCAGCCGACGCCGGGACGGTCCCGGTGTAACAATGGCCAATGCCCTAAGCACATATAAAACATGTTTTACATCCCCCTGAGCTAAACAGGAGCCAGTCTCTGCCGAGTGTTAATCATTGTAAAGCGGAGGTGGAGTTTGGCGGGCCCCAGACCTCAGATGATGCGAGTGGCCCGCGCCGCACTAGCCACGGTCTGAGTCGATACCTGCCGGATGGGCGGCTCTTCGGGGCAAGATTGACGCCAGGGACGGGTATTGGCATGCCCCGCACCGCGAGCCCCAAGTGTCTCGGACGCCGATAGTCTGGCGGACCTTCGGCTGAGGCACCCGGCGGGAAGCACGCGAGATATCCTGAAAATGTGGCCACGATCCGGTCAATCTCATGCGTACCGTCATATGCTCACTCCAAGACGCTCGATGCCCTCGTCCTGCTTGTCAGTATGAACATCCTGAATTGTGTCGAAGTCGAGATGAGCACATCTGAGGGTTTCTGAGGATTTGTTGATTGGCACAGGTAGCGCCAGGCCCGTGCCGATGCAGCAGATGCACTGGGCAGAGGAATTGCAGTAGAGTGACTCACATGCCGAAAGCCGACCCGAAATCTAATGAAAAGACCCCTCTCACTGCGCGGCAGGCTGCGTTTTGCCGTCTCTTGGCTGAGGGGCGATCCAACCGCGATGCCTACCTTCAGGCCGGGTATAAGACCACGCCAGAGGCGGCGGATGCCAACGCCGCGAGGCTGCTAGGGAATGATAGGGTTTCGGCCATGGTGAAGGCTTTGCAGGCGCAAGCCGCCGTGAAGGCCATGGTGACCCTCGACAGCCTTGCCCGGGAATTCGATGAGAGCAGGGCGCACGCGCTGCGCGTCGATCAGGTGGGCGCGGCGGTTCAGGCCACGGCGATGAAGGCAAAACTCTTCGGGTTCATGGTTGACCGTCAGCAGGTGCAGGTCGAGCATACTTTGCGAAAACCATCCGCCGATGAGAACGCCCCAACAGAGATGAGCCTTCAGGATTGGCAGGCGAAGTATGGCGGCGGCGGTCCCGTCATGAACGGCATCGGCAGCGGCAAACTGATCGAGCACAAGCCCGGAACGCCTCCGAAGGAGTATGACCGGGGATGAACATCCAGATCGTCAAACCGCAACCGGGACCGCAGGCAGCCTTCATCCAGTGCATCGCCGATGTCGTCTGCTATGGCGGCGCTCGCGGCGGCGGAAAGTCATGGGCCATTGCGCTTGACTTCTGGCTGCATGCGGAACGGTATGGCGAGGATGCCCGGGGTCTCATCCTGCGCAAGACCCGTGAAGACCTGAAAGACTTCATCGACACCGCCGGTCACATGTTTGCCGGGAGCGCGCGATATTCGGAAAAGGGGAACTTCTTCAAATTCACCACCGGGGCGAAGCTTTACTGCGGCTATCTCGAACGCGAAGCCGATGCGGCCAACTATCAGGGCTGGAGCCTTACACGGCTTTATTTTGACGAGCTGACCCAGTTGACCACGCTCGATCCGGTTCTGCGGCTCCTGGCAACCCTGAGGTCGGCGAAGGGCATCAGGTCGCAAGCGAAATTTTCTTGCAATCCAGGTGGGCCGTCGCACCACGAGGTGAAGTCTAAGTTTGTTGATCTCGGTGCCTACAACGTCACCTGGAAGGAGGGTTTGAGTTGGGTATTCATCCCAGCCCGCGTTCAGGACAACCCGGCCCTGCTTCAGGCCGACCCGCGCTATATCGACCGCCTGAAGTCCACCGGAAGCCCGCAGCGGGTTCGCGCATGGCTCGAAGGTGACTGGAACGTAACTGAAGGTGCCTTCTTCAGCGAGTTCTCGACGGCGCGACACAGCATCCCGCCGTTTGCGGTGCCTCAGCACTGGACGAGATTCCGTTCGATGGACTGGGGTTCTGCATCGCCCTTCGCCGTGCATTGGCTGACGGTCGTTCAGGACGACTTCGAACATGATGGCCGCACCATCCCGCGCGGGGCTCTCGTGGTTTACAGGGAATGGTACGGAGCATCTGCCCCGAATATCGGACTTAAGCTCACCGCCGAGGAGGTCGCCGCTGGGATCGTCGCCCGCGAGACGGATCGGGACGGTAGGCGGGAGCACGTTTCCTATGGTGTGCTCGACCCAAGCGCCTTTGCCGTCCAGAGCGGACCCAGCATTGCCGAAACCCTCATGCGGCATGGGGCGGTGTTCCGACGGGCCGACAACACAAGAACATCCGCCATTTCGCATGACCGCCGCAAGGGCGGTTGGGATCAGTTACGCGCCCGCCTCAAGGGCGATGGCAATGGCCGACCCCTCATCTACTTCTTCTCGACATGCCGCGACATCGTCCGAACCTTGCCACTTCTCCAGCATGACCAGCACAACAATGAAGACGTTGACACGGGCGGTGACGACCATTGCGGGGATAGCGTTCGCTATGCCTGTCTTTCACGCCCCTACCGTGCACACGAACCCTTCGAAGACGAAACCTCCCGCTCGCCATACCTTGTCGCGAACGCATTCAGGTTTTCGGAGTTGCGGGATTGAAGCAATGAGGGCATCGATGGCTGAACTTCTCCGCCGCAGGCAGCAGGCACAGCAGGACCTGGACGCCGCGCGGAATGCCGGTGACCAGGAAGCGTTCCTCGACTATTTCAAGCGACTTGCAACGCTCGATGACCACATCGAGTTCTGTCCTCACCTCGCCGGGCGTTGGGTCGATGAAGTGCTAGAGGGTGCCGTTGATCCTGACGAAATCTGTGATCGCCTACGTGCCACATTCGACCTGATGGCGGAGCATCGTCTCGACGCCATCGCACGAGGCGATCACCTCGCCGCCGAGCGTGCCGATGACGCCTTGGAGGCTCTCAGGCGCAGGCTGGCAGCTTTGCTGCACTGACACCGTCGAACCTTCTCTGCAGGCGACATATTGGGTCTTATATTGGGGCTGCCGCCGCAAAACATTGAAATCATTGCCATCAAATTGCCTCCGTAAGGCAATTGATCTCGATCCAGGCCTTCCGGGCGCACGCATCAATCTGGCCGAACTTTACCGCGCCACAGGGGACGGACTGAAATCCGAACAGACCTATGCCGAAGCGGTCGCGGGAAATCCTGACCGGGCTGACCTTCGTTTCGGCCATGGCCTGTCCCTCGTACGCCAGAAGGCGACGGCACAGGCGATAGGAGAACTGGAGATGGCCGTCCAGTTGGACCCAGCCAACGCGCGCTACAGGATGACCGCCGCCGTCGCACTCGATTCGGTTGGACGGACGGAAGAGGCGTTTGAGCTGTTTGATCCGGCTCAGGCGACTGGTGCGGATGCCAACCTGTTAAACACGGCCATTCAGATAGGGCTCAAACTCCGCCGCTATGCGGAGACACTTAGTTTTGCGATGGCGCTGTCACGTTTGCAGCCGGAGGATCAAAACGTTGCAGACCTCGTGAGACAACTGCTGGCTGTTGGCGAGGACAACAAATGATGAGCGAATACACAGTGGGGCAGTCAACGTCGCCGATAGTCCATATTCGATTGCGGACAAGACGTTGGCTCGTCGCGTTTGCTACCCAGGTACGATCTCGCGGAAATGATGTGCATTTGGCAACTCACCGACCAGAAGCGGAGCACGCAATGACGAACTACATCAAGCTCACTCTTTCTGTTGCTTTCGCCGCGATGGTCTGCGGCGACGTCCACGCGGCAGATCTTCCGCCGCTGATGACCGAGAAACCTCAAGTGATCGAGTCGGAATCCGGCTGGACCTTCGCAGTCGCGCCCTATTTCTGGATGGCCGGAATTTCTGGTGACACATCGCAGTTTGGTCTGCCTGTCGTCCATATGGACTCCGACTTCAGCGACGTCTGGAACAATCTTGACTTTGCGTTCATGGCAGCCGGGGAGGCACGGAACGGCCGCTTCAGCGTGATAGGCGACGTCGTCTACACGAAGTTGTCCGCCGACGCAGAGACACCACGTGGAATCCTTGCCGATAATGTGGATGTGGCGACGAGCACGTTCTCCGGCCTGCTTGGCATTAGCTACGCGGTTCTGGACGGACCCGAGGGTCACCTTGACATCGTCGGAGGTGTCAAGGTCTGGTCGGTCGATACGACGCTCTCGTTCGACGGTGGACTTCTTGGCGGCATTGAGAGAAGCGACGGTGCGACCTGGGTTGATGGCATGTTCGGATTAAAGGGGAAATATTCGCTTACACCGGAAATCTATCTGACCGGTTGGGGGCTGTTAGGCGCGGGCGGAGCGGACATTGATTGGGATGTCGCGCTTGGATTGGGCTACGATTTCAACGAACGGATTTCGGCGATAGCGGGGTATCGTGCACTCGGGGTCGACTACAGCCACGACGGCTTCGTCTTCAATGCCGTGCAGCAGGGTCCGATTCTCGGCGTTTCGATAAAATTCTAGCGCCTACCAACAACTTATGGAGACCGACAATGACATTCTCGGCTTTGAGGAACTTCATCAGTCTGTTGGTGCTGTTCGCTTGGACGACCTTGCTCCAAGCTCAAGAGTCCAGCTCAGACCTGGCAAAGAAGTTGTCGAACCCGATCGCTTCGCTGATAAGCGTTCCGTTTCAGTACAACTACGACCACGGCTATGGTCCGCTGGAGGGCGACAAATCGACTCTCAACATCCAGCCCGTCATCCCGTGTTAGTTTTCACGCAGAACTGAGCCGGTTAGGCGCATCCGCCCGAAACTTTGCGCTGGTTCCGGGCCGATGACCATACGGGACTATTCGGCACGCCTCTGTAGGATTTGCAGCGCGGCCGCGAAGGCCGATGTAGGTTGAAATATGATGAGAAAGTTGAACCTGATCCTACACGGCCGTGACCACCTTATATCAATGGAAAGTAGGTTGCTCGATGGACCAGACTGACCCTTCCGCCGCAGTCCTGCGAACCCTCGAAGCCCAAGCCGCCATATGCGATGCGCTCGGTTCGCCCTTCTCTGCCAAGGTCTGCCGAGCGCTTGCCGAGGGATTGGATCACTCGAGCGCGACCGGCCGACGCGCGCTCCGCTGGCCTGGCAACGCGACGGCCGACGCACTGGCGCTCAGGCTGCTGGGTGCCTTGCATGGGCTCGTGTTGCGCGGCGCTGACGAAGGACTCGTTGCAGTGTATCCGCCGCGAGAGGTTGGCGATTCCAGGCTTCGCGACGCGATCACTGCTGCGATACGACAGCACGACGAGGGATTGTGTCAGGCGCTTGACAGCGTGCCGCAGACCAACGAGGTCGCTCGGTCGGCAATGCTGTTGCCGGGCTTCCTCTCGATAGCGCGAGAGACCGGTTTGCCGCTGGAAATTGCTGAAATCGGCGCGAGCGCCGGACTTAACCTCAACTTCGACCGTTTACACTATCGTTATGGAACTGCCCAATGGGGCAACTCCGCTTCGCCGGTTCACCTCGCACCGAACCTCCGCGGCAATGTCCCGCCGCTCGATGGAGCGCTAACGGTTTCGGCGCGCTCTGGTTGTGACATCGCGCCGGTCGATCTCTCGAACGAGGCTGCGCGGCTTCGCCTCAGATCTTTTATCTGGGCCGACCAGGCCTCTCGACTTCAGCGACTGGACGCGGCGACTGGGCTGGCGGTGGCAGCGCCTGTCATGCTGGTTCAAGCCGACGCGGCCGATTTCGTGCTGCAAAAACTGGCCGCGCGATTAGAAGGGTCGGTTTTCGTGATGTTTCATTCGGCTGTGTGGGACTACATGCCCCACCCAACGCGGGATGCAATCGAGGCGGCCGTACGCCAAGCCGGCACTGTCGCCACGGCACGATCTCCGCTCGCCTGGCTTTCCGTAGAACCGCTCGCCGCGGGGGCGCCACATGCGGTGCTGCGGCTAACAATTTGGCCAGGCGGCGAAACCAGGCAACTCGCCGCCTGCGATCACCATGGTCGCTGGATCAAGTGGCTATAGGAACAGAGCCCAGCGACCCGCGGCGGCTCCGCTAATGGGTCGCCCGCACCGCCCGCCGATGCCAAAGCCCTTCGGCGATGTTCCGCGCCTCACAGGCGGGGCTGCGAAGATACGACCTCGCACCATTCTCGCACTGCGGTGTTAGCGCAAAGCAGCCGCGGTCACCGCATTTGTGGCGGCGCCTTCCTGACCGGAAACCATCTCTAGCCAAAGTCGCAAGCAACTGGCCGTCGCTGCGTTGGAAATCTACACAGGCCGGATCTCTAACTCAAATGGAAGCCTTCATTCGCGATAACGCCTCGACAACAAAATTTGGTGCAGTAATCCATACGATGCCGAGACCCACATGCAGCACTCCGATTGTCATCAGGATGCTGCGGAACGGCTCCTTGCGCGTTTTGTGACGAAGTACTTGCTGTGCGGTAAGCGCTCCGAGGCTTCCACCGGCAATAGCCAGCCAGAGCAGCGTGCTCTCCCTAACGCGCCAAGCACCCTCTATCGCGGCTTGCTTGTCCCACCAATAGACGCAGTAGACCACGACGTTGACGAGGAGGTAAATTAGAAGGAGTGTGAACGGTGTCGAAAGGTGCATGGTCGGATTTTTGCACGCACGCAGGCGTTAATCTCCGGTTAACCTACAGTTCGATGATCGTCGCGTTGATCTATGCGACGCAGCGTGCTGCGACCTTAAACGAACGGCGGCTTATGGATTTTGGTACCCTATCCACTTAACGTCTGGAACGCAGGCGCATAGCCGTAAAATAAACGACTACACCGGAACACCGTTTCCAGATGGCACGGCCTCGCTTGGTGCAGGGCCGCCCTCTTTCAAATTTCTGTATGATCAGCTAGTTCCAGCGCATCTTCAATGTCCACGCCAAGGAACTCAACGGTACTTTCGATCCTGGTGTGCCCCAACAGGATTTGGATAGCGCGAAGATTGCCAGTCGCTTTGTACATCATTGCCGCCTTCGTACGCCGACGCGAGTGCGTGCCATAGTCTTCACTTCGTAGCCCAACTGGTCACCCATTCCTCGACCAATCGGGCATACTGGCGGGTACACCGTGCGGTCGAATCGACTTGGAAAAGCGTAATCGTCGATTGTTCACCTCGCCTTCCCAGCCATGCGAGCAAACTTACCCTCACCTCGGGGAACGGAGCCGTAAACTGTCAGCCAGCTTTCGGACGTACGACATAGGCAGCGCCCCGAACCACGCCCGCCAGGGGCCAACAGTGTCACCCCGACGAGATCGTCCAAATAAAGACGCCGAGAAGCTCGAAGTTTGTCTGGGTTCCACCTTGTTGTTGCGAATTTCTAGCGGCCGACGATACTATGAGCCGCTACCAGGGGGGAACGGATGTGGGGCTGCTGCTTAGGCGTATCTGGCTTGCCCTTACGGCAGTCATGGCGATCGTTCTCGCGACCCTGTCCATCCTGGCCGTTCTCCAGCATGACGCCATATTGTCGAATCTAATCAGACAGAGGCTTTCTGTCGTTGTCGGGTCGACTGCCGCGCCCTTCCGTTCCGTCGTCGAGCTGGGGCTTCCGGTGTCGATGATGCGCAATGCCACCGAACTGCTCCTGCGCGCCCAGAAAACCGACCCCCTGATCAAGGCCGTCCACCTGATCAACCCCTCTGGGATAGTCGTCGATTCGACGCTCCCCGGCGACGTCAAACCGATGCCGCGCGAGATCGTCCGTGCTCTGGTTGACAGTGTGGACGGCAGGTGGACCGCCGAAACCGATACCGACCTGATCAGCGGCTACTCGATACTCGACGAAGGAGGGAGTCCGGTAGGTGGCGTTGTCGCCTCATACCCGAGGAACGAGTTGGAGGCGCGCAGTTGGGCGATCAGGCAGCGCATGCTGCTGGTTTCGGTCATCTTGCTCGTGCTTTTTTCTGTGGTGTCTTACCTCGCACTCGGGGTCAGAATGCGCGGCCCGATCAGCGAGCTCAGGCGGATCGAGAAGCAACTGGACAGTTCTGACGAACAGGTTCCGGCGGAGGCTTCCGCAGCGACGGTTTCCTTCCCGGTATTTTCAGAGATGCTGGACCGGGCTTCATTCGCCTACCGATCCGCGGTGTCGGAACTCGCAAAATTCGCTTCAGCGGCGCCGGACGCATTGCCTGGCAACGATGCCACCGCCTCAGTCAGATTCGTCGGCATCGATGAGACAGACCTCGCCAGGAACATCGCCAGGCGCCTGATGCCGCTGGTCGCGGCCATGGTGTTCGGTTCGGCGCTGGCGCTCGCCTATGTGGCCTATCTCGGCATCGACGAATCCTTCTCGCCCGAGATTGCGAAACGCACCGAGCTCATTGGTACTGTTGCTAACGCCAACATACAGCGTGCCCTCGAGGCCGGCGTGCCGCTTGAACAGTTGGTTGGCGGTCAGGACTATTTTCAGGATCTGACGCAGAACCTTCCGGAGATATCCTATCTGGGGATCCTGCCGGGGAAGCCAATCCTCGAGATCGGCAGGAAACGCTCAGCCGCGGACGGCGTCTCAGAATTTCCGCTGTTGCTTGACGGGGAGACGATCGGAACGATTGTCACCGAAACCGATCCGCTCTATTTCGCTGCGCAGTTCCGCGACATACTGCTCGACCTTAGCGTCGTGCTTCTCGTGATCGTCCTCTTTGCGTACGAACTGGTGGTCGTGATGATGGCTTCGTCGGTGACGCTACCGATCGACGGGCTCCAGCATGTCGCGGGGCTGCAGGCCGCGAGCGACTTCTCCAAGCGCTTGGCCACCTCCGGCATGAACGTTATCGGCAGGCTGGCTAATAGGATCTCCGAAAGAGCCGTTCGCTTAGATGGCATGTTTGCCGAGGCCTGGCGATCGGCGATGGCCGGACAGAATCCGGAGGAAAGGACGAGACTCCTCGAGTCTCTAGGACAGAGATTCGGGCTTCGCACGTCGGGCGCCGAGGTCCTACGTTTCTGCAGCTTGTCCGACGTCCGCCTCCCGCTCTTCCTCTTCGCGATGGCTGACGAACTGCCGCTGTCGTTCTTCTCTCTTTACGCGAGGGACGCCGACAACCCGATCACTTGGATAAGCCCCGGCATAGTGATCGGCCTGCCACTGGCCGCCTATTTGCTGGCGACCCTGTTCGGGGCGCCGCTGGTGCGGCCGCTCGAACGCCGCTTCGGCTACAGGAACCTGTTCCTCGCGGGTGCCGGCATGTGCATGTTCGCCAATGTTGGCCTTTTTGCTGCCGGCAACATCGTCCACCTGATCGCCTGCCTCGCACTCAACGGCCTCGGCTTCGTCCTCGCCTCGCTTTCCTGCCAGGACTACGTTCTGGACATGCTTCCGCCGACCGTGCGGTCGCGCTCGATCGGCCTCATCAGAACCGCAATGTTCAGCGGGGTCTTCGCGGGCACAGCGCTCGGCGGCATCATCGCCGACCGGATGGGCCAGCGGGCAGTGTTCATCGTCTGCGCGGCGGTGACGGCTGTGTCGTCCGCCTTGATCTGGCACTACGTGCCACAGTTCCGCGCCGGCATCGGTCAGACCGGTGAGCAGGAGGACACCCGGCTCTCGTTCAACCTTCTAGCGCCAATGCGCAGCGCGCGTTTTGTCGCCGTCGCCTTCGGCATTATCGTTCCGCTGGAGATCGTAGATCATGTCTTCGTCTCCTACCTGCTATCGCTGCAGATGGATGCACTGGGGTCGTCGGCCGCTGGGATCGGCCGCGCCATGATGTGCTTTTTCCTGATGCTGATTATCGGCGGGGCCGCCCAAGATAAGGTGCCGCAACGATATTCGAATCCGACGCTGGTCGCCTTCGCATCGTCGGTTGTCTCGGGCGCAGTGCTGCTCGTTGCCGCCGCCTTCCCGTCGAGCGCAAGCATGTTTCTCGCCGCTGCGGGAACCGGGCTCGGATTGGGGCTGTCCGGCGGACCACAGGCGGTGCTGGTCATGGACCTTGCCGAAGGCCGGCTGTCACATCTCGGATCGAGCGTCGTACTGGGAACGACGCGCCTGCTGGAGCGAGGCGGCGCCGTCGCCGGCCTGGTGCTGACAGGCCTGCTCACCGGCTACATCGGATATTCCGGCGCCGTCGGAATGATCGGGTGCCTTGTCCTGTTCGGGGCCGTTGCCTTTGCCTTGCTTCAAACCGTCGGAAAAAATCGTTGAGGAGGACCGTCATGAGACGCATAATTGGAGCTATGCTTGCCTTGGGGCTTGTCGTCGGCTGGTTTGCCAGTCCTGCCGCGGCAGCAAGAAAGACCATCGCCATGGTTGTCTGGATAGGCTGCGAGGATGTCTGTCGGGGGGTGAAGGATTTTGTGGCCGACAGCGGGATGGATGCCGATGTAACCGTATTCGATGCAGCCGAGGATCCGTCGAAGCTACCGGGCATCGTCGAGAAACTGCGCAAGATGCGCCCCGACCTGGTGATTACCTGGGGAACCAAGGTGACGCTGGGCGTCGTCGGCTCGCTTGACGAGCGGAACGATCCGCGCTTCCTCGGCGATATCCCGGTGGTGTTCACGGTGGTTTCTAATCCGGTCGGCACCAAGATTATTGAAAGTTTGCAGCAGACTGGCAGGCCGAACGTAACCGGCACGCGCAACCGGGTGCCCGAAAGCGTAAACATCAAGAGCATCCGCCGCTACATGAAGGACTTCGCACACCTCGGAATCCTCTACGACACCAGCGAAGCGAACTCCGTCGCAAAGGTGGACGAGATCAAGGAACTGACGGGGAAGCTGAACTTCTCGTTGACGGCGCTTCCGCTCACCGCGAAGGCCGATGGCACGCCGGACCCGGCGTCGGTCGCATCGAAGATGCAGGAACTGAAGCAGGCTGGCGTGCAGTTCGTATATCTGGGATCGAGCACGTTCCTGGAGAAGCAGCAGGACCTGTTCACGGGGACTGCGCTGGAAGCGGGTCTGCCTGTGCTGTCGCCCTATGAACATCTGGTCACCGAATCCAACGCGCTGATGTCCGTGGCGGCGCGCGACTACGATGTCGGAAGGCTTGCAGCCCGGCAGGCAAGTAAGATCCTCGTCGACGGCGCCCAGCCAGGCGACCTCCCGGTGCTCGCTATGGAAGAGTTCGCCTATCTGGTGAACATGCGAGTTGCCAAGCAACTCAACCTGTTTCCGCCCGTCGAGTTTCTACAATTCGTCGAGAAGGTTGAATAGGCTGCGTGTTTCACTAATTCCGCACTAACAGTCTGGGTGGTGCAGGTCGTGCCGCATCACTGGGTAGATCGCGAGGGTTTGTTCGACGCGTTCCACAGCAACATCTATGCCGGCGTCCTCTTGAAGTTGACGCGACAATTCCATTGCGGCAGACCTGTAAGATGTGTCGGCAAGCACGGTTCTGACGCGTGAGGCAAACAGTTTCGGCGTCGCGTTCTTCAAGGCAATGGGTGCATCCCCCGCCCCCAAGGCGGCAACACGGCGACCCCAGAAAAACTGGTCGCCGATCATCGGGAAGATAATGGTTGGCAGGCCAAATCGAAGGCCCTGCGCTGTTGTTCCGGCGCCGCCATGGTGAACCACGGCTGATACATGCGGAAAAAGCCGCGAATGCTCGATAAATTTGATTTCGAGAATGTTCGGCGCCAGGCCTCCTTGCAGGTTCAAGCTTTCTCCGACCGAGGAAATGATCGCCCTACCGCCCCACATTTCCAGCCCTTTGAGGACTACCTGCGTATTGTGGCGCTTTCCCCAAAACATTGAACCGAACCCTACGTAAATCGGCGGTTCCCCCGCATCCAGGAAGGCGCAAACTTTCGCTGGAAGCTGCTCCTTGTCGCTCGCAATATTATCAAACCAGAATCCTGTCATGGTGGTCTCGCACGGCCAGTCGCCTGGATCGGGACTGAGCGCGGCGCTGAAGGCCAATAATTGTACCGACGAATCTATTCCGAGCGTTAGCGGGTTAGTCCAGCCGCGCAGGCGGTTTCCTACTCCATATTGGGCGCGGAATGTCCGGAAAGCCCGCTGCAGCAACAGCGGGATGGCGCGTGCTATCTGATAGGATGACTTGTTGACGAAGGCACTACGCCGTGCACCACCTAAGAGACAAAGTATATGTTTCTGGCTCGGTAGAAGTGGCTGGAAGGAAACATGTATCGCTGGCTTTCTTAGTTCGCGAGCCAATTCACCAACAAAGAACGCGAACGTGTTGTAAATAACGAGGTCCGAGGTTAAAACGTGCTTATAGCAAACCTCCATTGCTGAGAATAAACCGACTTGAACTGCTCGAAGGCGTTCCACTATTTTAGAAAGAACTCGCTGGGTTGTTTTCCCAAGATTGGAATTAAGATTCTCTATAATTCTTGAGTCAGCCTGTGGATCAAAGAGCGATCTGACTGCAATCGTCTCAATCCCAAACGACTTGCAATGGCTCTCATATTCTTCATTGACGACGATCGCGACGTCATGGCCATTGCCCTTCAGCGCGACGGCCAGCAGACAGAGCGGCCGGATATCGCCGCGGGTACCGAAGGATACCATCAAAATTCGACGATGTTGAATTGGTTGAATCCATATCCTGCGAACTATTGAAACAACAGTATACCTATATTTTCACCTTGCCGACGCAAGATATTTGACGAACTTCATCCGAACGTGCGGATCGCATTCATGATGCGAAGCGCTGGCCCATGGATCGCTTCGAAGAAGCGGAGGTCAGAGCGGTGGATCTCGCACCGGCGCTTCTGGCCGCATATGAGGACGTCTATTCCGGTGGCCCCCACGGGCACGGTTTCGCTGCCCGTCTGGCTGGCATTTTTTGAGGCGCGGCCCTGTACCGCCCCGTATGGACGATGCCGCTGCCGACGCGACCGGAGGCCCTCGCCTCGAAAAGCAGAAGCCGCCTGGTGTCTCCTCGGACGGCTTCAAATGCTTTCAATAGCCGCCCGTTTGCACATGTGACTTTTTATCCCGATACACTAGCGTTAGGTGTTTAGGTGCTCAAATAGGCCTGGGCGTCATTGGTATTTTCGCTGCGCAGCATCCGTTCTATTTCCCCCGCCAGGACGGGTTTGCTGAATAGATAACCCTGCCCGTGGTCGCAGCCCAGGCGCCGCAGGAAATCGCTCTGCGCTTGCGTTTCGACGCCTTCGGCAATGAGTTGCAGACCGAGGCTCTTCGCCATCGCGATGATGGCCGAGGTGATTGCCACGTCGTCAACATCGTCCGGGATGTCGGCAATGAAGGAGCGGTCGATCTTGAGGAAATCGATAGGGAAACGCTTGAGGTAGCTCAGCGAAGAATAGCCGGTGCCAAAGTCGTCAATGGCCACCGTGGCGCCCATACTCTTCAGCTCGCGCAGCACCTGCACCACACGTTCCGGCTCGCGCATCACCATCGATTCCGTCAATTCGAGCTCCAGGTAGCGCGCTTCCAGGCCGCATTCCTCGAGGAGGTCGGCAATGCGCTCGGAGAAGTCGGGCCGGCTGAATTGCCGCGCGGCGAGGTTGACCGCCACGCTCTCCAACGCCAGGCCGGAGTCGCGCCACTGACGCATCTGGCGGCAGGCTGCCTTCAGCACCCACTCCCCGACGGCCTCGATCATCCCCGTTTCCTCGGCAATGGGGATAAAACGCAGCGGCGGCAGCAGACCCAGTTCGGGATGCTGCCACCTGACCAGGGCCTCAACTCCGCTGATCTTTCCGGTGCTCAGATTCACACGGGGCTGGTAATGCAAAACCAGTTCGTCGCGCTCCAGTGCCAGCCGGAGGGCACTGCTTATCAGCAGGTTTTCCATCGCACGCGCATTGATGTCGGCGTCGAAAAATTTGTAACTGTTGCGCCCATCCGCCTTGGCTCGGTACATTGCTGCATCAGCATTTTTCAGCAGGTCTTCCGCATCGGTCGCGTCGGCCGGATAGCAACTAATGCCGATGCTGCTCGAAACGAAGATTTCGTGCCCAGAAAGAGAGAAGGGCGACGCAAACGCGTTCAACAGCTCCTTCGCGATGCCGGCCGTGCTCTGCACGCTGTCGATGTTCTCCAGCAACACGGCGAACTCGTCACCGCCGAACCGGCCCACGACATCGCCTTTCCTCACGCAGCACGTCAACCGCTCGGCTACTTGCTGCAGAAGCTGATCGCCTGCGGCATGTCCCAGCGAATCGTTAACGTGCTTGAACCGGTCCAGGTCCAGCATCATCACCGCGACCTGCGTGCCTTGCCGGTTGGCACGGACCAGCATTCCATTGAAGCGCTCCTGAAACTGGAACCGGTTCGGGAGGCCGGTCAGCGCATCGTGCTGCGCCTGATAACGCAGTCTCTCCTCGTAGCGCTTGAGCGACGAGATATCCGTGAAGACGCCGACATAGTGGCTGACCTCTCCGCCATCATCAATGACAGCGCTGATGCTCAACAGTTCGGGATAGATTTCCCCATTCTTGCGCCGATCCCAGATTTCGCCATGCCAGAACCCGGTGCTGTCGATGTCCTTCCACATGGCCTCATAGAACGCGGCATCCTGCCGCCCCGATTGCAGTAGCCTCGGAAACAGCCCCAGCACTTCTGCGGGGGCGTACCCCGTGATCGTGCTGAACGCCTTGTTGACAGATACGATGCGCTTGTCTTTGTCCGTCACCATGATGCCTTCGGCTAGACTCTCGAAAGCCTTGGCGGCGAGGCGCCTTTCTTTATCCTCCAGAAGGCGAGCCGTGACGTCGCGTGCGGTCCCGACCGTGCCGAGCACCCGGCCGTCGACATCCTGGACGCGGGTCTTGATGGTTTCGATCGTCTGGGTCGTTCCGTCAGCGAGCGCGATCTTTTCTTCCGTCACACTGCTTCCGCCTTCGAGCAGGACGCGGACATCGCCTGCCTTGTAAGCCTCAGCGATGTGCGCCGGGAAGAGATCGGCATCGGTCTTTCCGATGATTTCATCGAGCGGCCGATTGCACAGCTTGACTAGGGCCTGATTAACCGCAAGGAAGCGCGACTGCGCGTCCTTGAACCACGCAATCTCGGATATGTTGTCGAGAATGGCCTGCCGCAGCAGTTCCTGATTTTGCGTCCGTTCCTGCTCCAAGCGGCGACGCACCGACACGACAACGATCGCGGCGCCGAACGCCAGAAGGCCGGTGGTTGTCGCAATGCTAAGGTAAAGGTACCCGCGCAGGCGGCCGCGCACCTCGGCCAATGTTTCGTCCACCGAGAGGCCAACTGTGACGATCAGATCGTAGTTCGCCAGTTTGCGATAGCTGAGATAGTAGGTAATCTGGTCGATGCCGCTCTTGTAAACGATGTCCGCCGTCGGCTCTTTCTTCGAGTAGAGCAAAGGACGCGCATCTTGGCCGAAACTATCCCCGCCTGCCGCGCGCCGGGCGCGGACGAAGCCATCCGTGCCCACCAGCGTGATGGCGCCCTTCTGCTTCAGGTCCTCGCGGTTATAGAAGTCGATGAAATAAGATGGATCAACGCCGCAGACAACGACGCCCTTGAACTCGCCCCGAGGCCCGTCGATGCGATGTGCCACCGGGATCACCCATCTTTGTGTACTGCGACTTTGTATTGGCTTGCCGACATAGAGGTCGAGGGCGGGGGTGTCGCGCAGCGTTGTGAAGTATTCGCGGCCGCTCATGTCGGCATCCTGGACCTTGCTGACAGTCAGCACGATCTGTCCGCGCTCATCCAGAATGGCCAATTCCCTGGACATTCTCCGGTCGATCAATTTGGTCGCGAGCGACTCGTTGAGCTGGAAGTCCTTCTTGCCCGCCATATAGTCGCGCGCAACCAGCTCCAGGGCGAGCTCGATGTTCTTCAGCGTCGTGGTAGTCTGGACGTCCAGCGCCCGGGCCAGCGTGTGCGCCTGCCTGACCGCCGTGTCGGTTGTCTGCTTCAGTTCGTAGCGCGCGCGGTCGATGGAGTAAGTCCAGAGCAAAGCGACCAGCGCCAGCGAAAAGAGCGCGACGGCTATTTCCCAGCGGCCGAAATACTTGAACCGGGCCAGCCTCACAACGTCGGGTATTACCCGGTCGGCCCACCGACGGGCATCTGCAAGGTTCCAGTCCGCCATAGACGACTCCCTGGTTGCACGCTGAGAAATTCAGGCCTTATTTGTTGGCTTCCACCCAAAACTGACCCTCGGGTGCAGTGCTCCTTCGGCTTGACCAACCGCCTCGTCAAGCTGAGCCGCGTCCTGGGCGAGTTGTGTTTCAATTCCTCCGGCTAATATCCAAGTGCCGAGGTAGGCGCTGGGAATTGTAGACCTATTTGAGGAACCTCCGCAATCGTTCCGTCATACCAGCGAGTGGGCCGAAGGGGGTAGGCCTTGGCGAATGAACCATCTCCCTGCCAGCTTCGGAATTATGCTTGCAGTGCAATTAAGACAGGAGTTTTTCAACTGCTTCCGCCATTTTCGGTCATTGGCGCACCGGTGTTGCGTTTCCTGTCACTGGCCATCCGTTGCCCGAACGCCAGGACAATTTTGCTTTTTTGCGCGCGTTGATTTACGGCACTGCTGGTGAAATCCGCCCTTGCTCCTTAGTGCCGGGAGGTATCGCGTAGACTGCGCCCTTCGGGCCCGGTTACGGTGCACCCCGTCACTATCGCCACATTCATCTTGGGTTCATGCCAAGCGTCCCAAAATGAACGACGGAAAAAAGTTGGGTGATTGGGATGAAGAAGATTGGTGCAATGCTAACTGCGGTTGTCACGGCTTTTTCTGGTGTGGGTCCAGTCCAAGCGATGCCTGCATTAAAGATACAGGTGCCGGATTTGAGCGCTCAGGGCGTGGACTTGGTTCACCACAAGCCGGGTCACTCCGGTGGCCCGCCGCACGCACGCACATATAGCCGCTACAACGGTACACGTTACAGCACTGGTACACGATACGGCTATCACAACGGCTACAGGGGCTATCGCTATAGTCGGAACGGCTACCATCAGCATAGTGACGGTTGGTGGTATCCACTCGCAGCATTTGGAACAGGCCTTATCATCGGTGGATCGATTGCGTCGCCACGGCGTCCGGCCTATTCGAATTCAGCCTCGGCCCACGTTGACTGGTGCTACTCGCGCTATCGTTCGTATAGTGCCTACGACAACAGCTTCCAGCCCTACAATGGTCCGCGTCAGCAGTGCATTTCCCCGTATTATTGAAGCAGCTCACGTTCAAGCGCGCTTGCTATGTGATCTCTGTCGATCAGGCAGGCGAGAAGGTTCATGGCGGCGTACATCTGCAAGACTTTCCGCCAGGACATCCAGCCGTGCATCCATGTCGCAAGTGGCCAGAACAGGGACGAGGCCAAACCCGCAATCAAGGTGAGACGGACGATCGCGGTCTGCGATTTCCTGCCTCCAGCCTGCACGATTGCGGTGAAGGCGCTCGAATAGAGGTCCCCGGCGGAGACCACCTGCATCAGCGTGAGCGATACTGCGAAAACCACCGGTCCCGACGAGATCGCCGTCAGCGCCGAACCTATCGATCCGACCGCCATCACCCTTCCCGCCCCCCAGATGCGGGAACAAATACTTCGCATCCATTGTTGCAATCGCCGCAGGGTTTCGCCCATCGACGCATGACTTAAAAAGGTGCATTCAGAATCCACGGATTAGGAGTTGATAGCATGCCAGACATTTTCAGCCTTATCGGACGCTCACTCGGCACGGCAGCGCTTTTGCTGTCGGTCGCAGCTGCGCCGATTTCAATCCCCGCAGCCAGGGCACAGGACACCCAGGCCGCAGCAGCTGCCCCGAGCGCAGATGCTGATGCAGACACGCCCGATCTTCTGACAGAAGATGAACTGGAGGTGCTCGTCGCCCGCATCGCCCTCTATCCGGACGAGCTGGTCGCCGTCATCACCTCCGCCTCGATTTTCCCCCTGCAGATCGTGGAGGCGCAGCGGTTCCTCGATCAATCGAAGGCCAAGAAGGACCTGAAGCCCAAGGACAGCTGGGACGGCAGCGTCATCTCCCTTCTGAATTACCCCCAGGTCGTCAAGATGATGAGCGACGACCTCGAGTGGACACAGTCGCTCGGCAGCGCCCTCACCTATCAGCAGAAGGATGTGCTGATCGCCATACAGACGCTGCGCGACAAGGCGGTCGCCGACAACGTCATCAAGAGTGACGACAAGATTACCGTCGTCAATGAGGGCGACAATGTCGTCATCCAGTCCACGAACCCCGAAAAGGTCTACGTGCCGCAATACGAGCCGCAAATGCTCTATGAACCGAGCTATGCTCCGGCTCCGATCAGCTACTATCCTGAACCCTACCCCAATTATTACTACCCGACGGCAACCTTCTTTGCAGGCGCGGTGACGGGTGCAATCTGGGCCTCAGCGGTCGATTGGGACGATTGGGGTGTATGGGGCGGAAACTGGGGCGGCGGCGATGTCGATATCGACTGCGACAACTGCTTCAACAACGTCGATATAGATCGCGACAAGTTCAAGATGGGTGATGTCGACTGGAAGAATGTCGACCGTTCCAAGATCAAGTTCGACAAGAACCAGTTCAACAATATCGATCGCACCAAGATGCGTAACGATTTCAAGGGAAATCGCGAAAACAACATCGGTGTCAAGGCAAAGGATTTGCGTCGCGACGGCGGTAACACCATCGCCAACAATCGGCCTAAGGTTACCACAAACGACATTCGCAAGAGCAAGGTCGATGCGGATCGTGCTCGCAACAAGAGCGCTAATGCCGGAAATCAGCGACCGGGCAAGGGGCAGAACGCTGCCAACCAGCGGCCGGGCAAAGCACAGAACGCTGGTGCCAATCGTCCAAAAGCTTCACAGGGGGCAAACCGTTCGAACAAGCAAGTCAACCGGCAGGTCAAGCAGCCAAAGGCAGGTGCTCGTACCCAGAATCGCTCCCCGAAAAACAACTCCGTGCTCGGCAATCCAGGCAATCGCCACCAAACGAACATGTCATCCAATCGCGGCAGACAGTCGATGGGCGGCGGCCATCGCGGTGGTGGCGGTCATAAGGTGGTGAGACATGGCGGTGGCGGCGGACGTCGCCGGTAATTCGGGCGCAAAGGAGAAACGACGATGAAAACAGAATACAGAACTATTCTTCGCACGTTGGCCTGCGCCGCAGTCTTTGCAGGCACAACGCTGGTACCGGTTGTCAACGCGCAGACCGCTGACGACAATATGTCCATTTCGGACTTCGCGTCGAAACAGGAACCACCGACTTTCGCCACCCCCGAAGAGGCTGTCGCGGCGTTCAAGTCGACCGTCGAAGGTGGCGATATCGACAAGCTCGCCGCCCTGCTCGGTCTCGATGCCGCAAAAACCAAGGCGGCCAGTGGCGTGGCGGAAACCTACGAAGACATCAAAGCCCGCCTGAAGGAAAAGCTTGATCTCACGGATGTGAACAACCGCAAGGTTCTGGAAATCGGCAACGAGCGCTGGCCTTTCCCCTTCCCGATCTCCAAGGGTGACGACGGCAAATGGGCCTTCGATACCTTTGTCGGGCTTGAGGAGGTCGCAAATCGCCGGGTTGGAGAAAATGAACTTTCGACCATCGACACCATCAGCGACTATGTCGGAGCACAGGAGCAATATGCCCTTGCCGATCACGATGGCGATGGCGTTCTCGAATATGCGCAGAAAATAATCAGCACCGAGGGCACCCAGGACGGCCTCTATTGGCCAGCCGAGGCGTTCGACGGCGAGGAAAGCCCGGCCGGCGCAGCGCTTGCCGGCGGGGATGCGCTCAAGGCAGCCAAGGCAGGCGAAGGCTTCAATGGCTACCGCTACAAGATCCTCACCCGACAAGGCGACGCGATTGCCGGGGGCGCTTATGACTATGTCATCAACGGCAACATGATCGCCGGTTTCGGCCTCGTGGCCTGGCCCGTCCATTATGGCATAACCGGGGTCAAGACCTTCGTCGTCAACAAGAACGGCATCGTCTATGAAGCCGATCTGGGCGACGACACGTCGAAAATCGCGTCGAAAATCGAAACCTTCAATCCGAACGACGATTGGCAGATCGTGGAGGACTGACGCGGTGACTCGGTCGCGAGAAGGGAGAGAACCAGACAGCGGCCGCGGTCGACAAGAAATAGCTGAACTGTAATGCCCGGCTCCGCATTTGCGGGGCCGGGCATTATGCCAGCCGGCACCTATCGCTGAAAATCTCGGGACGGAATTATTCCTCTGGAGCGCCGCGGACATCAGCGAGCCGGATTTACAGAAATGGCTTGATGACTACCCGTCCGGCTAATACGGCGAAATGCACAGGCGCCGCGGTCCATAGTACGGCTGGAACGTATCGTCATAGGCCCGATACGAACGATATCTCGAGTGGCACCAGTTTGCGTGGGAACCGTCCCCATAGTATCCCGGCTCGGAGTAGTTATAGTAGCCTGGATGAGCTAACAGGCCGCCCACGATAACACCGGTGCCGAAGCTGCCCCACGGGGCGCCATAGTTGTTGTAGTTGTTATAATTATTGTAGTAATGACGGGGATAATAGCGTCTGTAGCCTCCATGGTACTGACTATAGCGCCGTGCGTTATTCCCACTCCACCTGTTCATTCCCATTGAGCGGCGGTAGTAATTTCGGCCTTGCGCATACCGTGAGTTCCCACGATTGCGGATAACCTGAATGTCAGAGTTCTGCAGCTTAGGGCCGTCAACAGCCGGGAAGGCGTGCGCTGGCGCAACGCTTGAAAATGCAGTTGTCAGCGAAAGCCCAATGATTGCGAGCAATCTCATTTGCTTCACCACTTTGCCTTGCAGAGGCCAATACTGCCTCTCGATGGGCAAACGTTTCAAGCCTCGCATCGTTCCGGCCCAACTTAGTCACTCAATTGTGATTGGCTGATCTCTGCACCTACCCCTCGGTATTTCCTTTCCAAGTTGCCTCCTCGTCCAGCAATTGTTGAGCCTAGCGTGAGCACGGAATTGGAACGCCGTGTGCCGGTCACGAGCACTGGGTGATGGGCGGTCTTGCTAACCTGCTAACCTCACCATTACTCAGTTGGTATCAGGTATAAAAAACGCCGGCGGCTTCGACGCCACGTAGGTCCAGCCCCTCAAATAGTCTTGCCGCGCAACCAGCTAGGTGTACGGCCTTCCGGCCAGGTTTTGATGGTCTATGCGTACCCATTGTCGATCCACCGGTCGCGAAGCCTTCAGTCGGCGAGAAAGAGGTGAATGGAGTGCTGCGTTTTGCCATCCGGTCGCCTCGTAAAAGGAACTGACATGGAAGCATGCGCGGGACTGTTCAGCGACATTTTTGTCTTGTATGCCGATAACCACGACGTTACGAAAATAAGCCCACGCGTTCGATAAACCGGAGGGACGATATATGCTCCGTCAACACGTTATGGTTATTGCGCTTGTAGTGGGAATTGCTGGGCTCCTCACTGTCAGTTTGGTTCATGATCGTATCGCAAGGCAGGCGGTACAAGTGGAACAAGATGCGAAACTGAGTGAATTTATCGGCAACGTCGAAAAGATCGAAGCGTCCTCAGACCCTGACGGCAAAAAAAGCAAAGAGGTTATCGATCTGGTCATCTCCGCAAATGTGGGACAATCGGCCTTTGACAAGCAATACCCGCTCAACCCTCTTCGCAATCGGGTGCTCGACCATGTTCTTCTGCGCCATCAGAACACTTTTCCGCTCCAATCGACTGTGTTTGAAAGGATGGCGGATATAGATTGTCTCAACCAGGTCAGCTTGGTTTCAACCGACAGCGACACTTTCACCCAAGACATCAATGATAAGTGGCGGAAGGCCTATTCTGATTTTAGGCAGTGGCAACCTTATCTCTCAAACTCAAAGGCCAAGTTGCGTGAATGTGCAGACCGCTTCCACGCGCGCATTACTATGCATGAGGAATATTTGGCGAAGAATAAGCCACTTAGCGTGCGGATTGTCGGCGAGGAGGTGGGCCAGGCGACATCCGAGGTAAGCGAGTGGTGGGACGGCGTCACAAAACCTATCACTGACGTAGTCGATGAGTTCAAATCAGGATACGAAGGTGGGAAATAGGCATCGGGTCGGTTGACAGCGTCCAGATCAACGACTGGATCGTCTAGCGAATGGCTTAGTGGCCCCCGTTCATTGCCGCCGCCAATCCGCTACGCACTGTGTCAGGTGATGCTGCTTATGTTTCCGCTATCGTCGGAAGCATCCAGGGGCCGGTGGTGCTGGTCGGGCACTCTTATGGGGGCCAGGTCATCACGAACGCCGCCAGAGGCAGCGAGAATGTGAAATCACTGGTCTATGTGGCCGCCTTTGCTCCAGAAGCGGGTGAAGCTGCGGCAGAGCTCGCAGGCAAGTTCCCCGGTGGCACGCTCGGGCAGGCCCTTGCTGCTCCTGTAAAGCTTGCTGATGGTGGCGTGGATCTCTCCATCGACCAAGCCAAGTTCCACGATCAGTTCGCCCATGATGTCGCAGCAGACGACGCTGCCCTGATGGCCGCGGGCCAACGCCCGATCACCGAAGCCGCCTTGACGGAGAAGTCCGGAGATCCGGCTTGGAAGGCGCTGCCATCTTACTTCATCTATGGGGATGGCGATAAGAACATCCCGGCCAAGGCACTAGGCTTCATGGCCGAACGCGCCGGCTCCAGGCACACCGTCGTCGTCAAAGGCGCATCCCACGTTGTGATGGTCTCCCAGCCCCAGGCCGTGGCCGATCTCATCGAAGAAGCTGCACGGTAGGTCATGTCGGCCACAATCTGCAAAAGGCCGTCGCTCGAAAGAGGGTGGCCTTTCGCAGGCAGAGGTCGTCCCACAGGGCTCAGGAATGCGGGGTAACGCACCATCTCGTCTTCCGACATGCCAATCGGCTGGCGCGGTCCGGGACGATTTCCCATCGGCGCCGGGCGTTGCTCGATCTCGGACAGCGAGCTCATGCTATTCATGCCAAACCAGAACCATCGCCGCACTCGAGTGGGCGAACCATCGGTCTGAACGGTTACTCAACTCGGATCCCAGCCAGAAGCGCCTTTTTCTCCAAAAGGTCTTCACCGACAATATCAAAGAAAGCTCGGATACGGGCAGTATTCTTCAAATCCGTATGAGTTACGATCCAGAGTTCTCGAACAAGCTCTGGCACGGGGTCGATAATGCGCACTAGGTCCGGCTCTGGATCACCGAGGTAACAGGGAAGGACGGCAGCACCGATGCCAGCACGTACGGCGACGAGCTGGTTTACGACGCTATTAGTTCGGTAGCCGATATTCACATTCGGCACATGGCTGCTGATCCATTCCGCTGCATTGACGTCGCTCATACTCTCTTCCCAACCAATAATCGGCAGTTGGGTAATTTTATCGGGTCCAACTCCCACTTTCGCCGCCAGGTCTCTTCTTGCGTAAACGGTCCATGCAATGTCCGAGAGCTTGCGGCCATAAAGGTCGCCTTCGCGCGGTCGGGTGACACGGAGAGCAAGGTCGGCTTCACGTCGGGACAGGCTCAACACTCGATTGTCGATGGCGAGCTCGATCATAATGTCAGGATGGGCATCGCGGAAACGACCTATTGCGGGCGTCAGTAGACGGTATGCCAGCGTCTCGGAAGAGGTCACGCGAAGGCGGCCCGTTAGGCTCAGATCGCGTCCTGCAATGTCGCGCGCGATTGTCGCCGCTTCTGTTTCGATACGTTCTCCTGCCGCCGACACACGCTCCCCCGCAGCGGTGGGACGATAGGTCCCACCTGGTAGGCGTTCGAAAAGCCGGACGCCCATTCCGTCCTCCAGATGTCTCAAGCGGCGAAACGCCGTCGAATGGTTCACACGCAAAAGTTCGGCGGCCTTTGTCAGGCTGCCGGCACGGGCCACCGCCAGCACCAGGCGCAGGTCGTTCCAGTCGTCCATGGCGAGCTCCTGAGACAAGTGATTAATCCTTTTAACATCCAGGTTCATGCAGGCTGACTTGCAAAATTGCAAATTCGCTTTGCCAAATCGACGATGGATTTGCGGATTAGCTGATGGCACTTTTCTCATTACCGGGGCCACGATGGCGTCGGGCGTCAAAGGATTCTCTTGCTTCCGTTTCATCGCCGGGTGCGTGCCGGTTAACGCTTCGAATTTTCATCTGGAGGTTTTTATGTCTCGCCTGGAACTTATCAGCCATGGGCTTTGCCCCTACGTGCAGCGGGCCGCCATTGCACTCGCCGAAAAGAACGTCCCGTTCACGCGCATCGATATCGATCTTGCCAACAAGCCCGCCTGGTTCAAGGTGATTTCTCCTCTCGGCAAGGTACCACTTCTAAAGGTCGATGACCGCGTCCTCTTTGAATCCGCGGTTATCTGTGACTATCTGGATGAAACCACTGCGCCGCGTCTCCATCCATCAGATCCATTCGAGCGCGCGCGCCATCGTGGCTGGATCGAGTTCGGATCTGCTGTCCTAAACGATATCTGGCGGTTATACTCGGCACCCGATGAAGCCAGCTTTATCGCTGCTAGCATTGGGTTAAAGGCACGTCTTAGACAACTCGAAGCAACACTGGATCGTGGGCCGTACTTTTCCGGCTCGGATTTTTCCCTTGTCGATGCCGCCTTCGCGCCTGTCTTTCGCTACTTCGATGTCTTCGACACCTTTGTCGACTTGGAAATCGTCAAGGACTTGCCGAAAGTTCAAGATTGGCGCCGGGCGTTGTCCGAACGACCAAGCGTACAGGTAGCGGCTTGCAACACTTATCCCGAAAAACTGCGTGTCTTTCTCGCCGGCCAGAACAGTTATATGAGCACGCTTCTTGGCCAACAGGAGAAAATTGGATAAGGATTGTACCACCAAGCACAGGATGAAAACCGTGCCGATGATCACTGGCGATTACGTTGCACCGGAGATCCGATCCGGCCTTCTGGCAGATATCGCCGCACTCGACTCCAGATCGGCAGCAACACATCTTGGCCAATATCCGGGCGTAACCGCCATTCCTGTCAAGCCAGCAGATGGGAAAGCTGGCTTGTAGCGTGCAAACGCCCCACCGACGTCGGCCTGTCCGCCGTTTGGCTGGATAACAAGTCACGGCGAGGACGAACCTAAAGACTGAAACCACGGCCGTCGTGCACACGGTCTTCGAAGCCATTCAGAACCTGCTCGGTCCACTCGATACGGAGAGCTAATTGTTCGTTCACGCCCTAGATGGCGAGGGTTGTCGCTATGGCGGCAGAGCACAGAATGGTCGCTTGGCGGAAGCCAATAAGTACGCCTGCTTACAACGTGAGGCACTTGCCTTCCGGCGAATCCTTCGAATTCCTTTGGTCCGTCAATCAGAGCGATCTGCTCGCGCGTCTCTTCGGGCTTAGAAAGGTCAACACCACTTGAAACACGCCCGGTTCACAGCTGAAATTTATCTTTCCTTCAAGCCACTTATTTTTCGCAAAGCCGTCGTTGGCCACGGTAGGGCTGATAGGTGCAGTCCGAGGAGCGGAACGAGCGATAGTTTCGCAAGCATGCACGAATATTGCAGGCGGGCCCCTGCCCGGCCGTTATTGCCTGTTCTTCGCTATCGGTACGAGGCGAAGACTGGGTCATGGCGACCTCCATAAACTCCCGCCATATACGGGCAGGTAGACCGCCGCCGGTTACGCCTTTCATTGGGGTTCCGTCGTCGTTACCGACCCACACACCGGCGACCAATGTCTCGGTAAAGCCGACAAACCAAGCGTCCCGGTTATTCTGGCTTGTACCGGTCTTGCCAGCCGCAAACACCCCCAGAGAGGCGTCCCGTCCGGTTCCACGTTCAACAACCAGTTGGAGAAGTGCAACGAGGTCACGTTGATACTCCGAAATATCCACCCACGGTTTGACTAGTGGCCCGAGACGAAAGGCACGGGGTTGTGCCTCTGCTTGAAAATCGATCATACCCCACGGCTCAATAGGTGAAATTCCGGCGCGCACCGATGCGTATGCGCCCGTCAGGTCCAGCAGACTGACTTCCGACGCTCCAAGCGAAAGAGCTGGCCCTTTCGTAAGGGGGGCGTCTATGCCAAGCTCCTTGGCGGCGGCAGCGACGTTCTCAATGCCAACGTCTTGTGCAAGCCCCACTGTAGCAGCGTTGAGGGAACGCGCAAAGGCTTCCGCGACTGAAACACGGCCCCGAAAACCACCCCCGGAGTTCTCCGGAGACCAGCCATCGATCGATATGGGCCTGTCAATAATCTTATCACGCAGACTGTAGCCCTTCTTCAAGGCCGCATAATACACGAATAGTTTAAACGTGGAGCCCGGCTGTCGCATGGCCGTGACTGCCCGGTTGAACTGACTGGCTTTGTAGTCCCGTCCGCCGACCATCGCGAGAACGGCTCCGTCCGGTGTCATTGCCACCAACGCCGCCTCCGATACGCCAAGCGCTTTCCCCTCTTCGTCAAGGACACGGGTGATTATTTTCTCCGCAGCTCGTTGAAGGGGCGGCACCAGGGTGGTGCGCACCGTGATCGAACCGGGTGAGGAACTCGCGATTTCGCGGGCTTGTCCGGAAACCCAGTCTGCAAACCAACTGCCGGAACGTGGTGTAGGACTCGTCACTTGCAATGCGGCAAATTCCGCTTTTGCCACCATGGCTTCATCCACACTCAGCTTACCGTTTTCAACCATCGCGTCTAATACGGTTACGGTGCGTTGTTTTGCGCCTTCGAAATTGTCGATCGGATTCAGCTGGCTCGGAGCCTTGAGGAGACCTGCCAGCATTGCCGATTCTCTGATGTCCACAGCGCCAATGTCTTTGTTGAAATATATGCGCGCCGCCGCCGGCATTCCCGTGGCGCCAGCGCCGAGATAGACGGCATTCAAGTAGCGTTCCAGGATCTCGCGCTTGCTGAGCTTCCATTCCAGCCAGAAAGCAATAACCAATTCCTGGAGCTTGCGTTTCACAGTCCGGTCAGTTTCTAGATAAAGGACTTTGATCAACTGCTGGGTGATCGTGCTACCGCCCTGCACGACTTCGCCGGCTTGGAAGTTTCGGATAATTGCGCGCGATATTCCCTTCAGGTCAATTCCATAATGATCCAGGAAACGCCGATCCTCAATCGAGAGGACCGCATCCACTAGATGCGGAGGAAATTCGTCATAGCTTGCATAGGAGCCTTGGAACGGTCCCTGTCGGACCAATGGCTCGCCGTTCGCTGTTTCGAGCACGATGGTCGGCTTTAGGGATCCGTCAGCGATCTCTCGCCAAGGAATGTCCTTCAAAGCCCAGAAAAAAATGCCGATCAGAACTAGAAAACAGCTCAGCGAAGCCAAAGCGAAAGCAGCGCGCCAGGATCGCCATCTTCCCCATTTCAGCGATCGCTGGGAGTCTGCTTTGTTGTAAGCCCCAGAAACCAGTGACCAACTGCTGCCGGCGTGTGCGCCAAGCCGCCGCAGCAACCCTTGAAGTTTCGACCGCAACTGCGCAGTTTCGAGGGTCTTTGATCGTTCCTTTAGAAGGCCAAGCGCTTGCAAATGACAAGCGCTAGCGCGGCGCCAGATCGCGCCAAGGTCGTCGCGCAACGCGCAGGCGAGTTCGCGAACGGCACGCCCGCTTCGTCGAAAGTCTGGAGCTTCATTCTCTAATTCGGAGGAATCTGCAGACGCGTCGGCCTCCGCGCGAGGCGAAGGTTCTTCTTTCCCGGAATTTGTCTGCGGATTGTCCGCCTTCCCTGTGTCAGGCACTAAGCCACTGCCTTTGCTTTTGAAGACTTCATCGTGCTCGACATTCCTGCCGCTCTTTTGTGTAGTCACAATCTAGCGCTGGACGTGAGGTAGTGAAGGGAGGCACTGCGAAACGATTGCCATTCTTGCGGTTGGGCAATGGTCGTAATGGCAGCCGTCGGAAACGTCTGCGACCTGTTCACACCACAAGAGTGCTGGAGTTAATTCCGAAACGCTGGATGCCTTGCATATTAACCGCCCGAAGACTGGACTTCTGGATACCTGGTCGCAACGCTCCAACGGTCGCATTCTTCAGATTTGAGGATGCGCGCGGTCGCGCCGACGTTCCTTGCAGGCTGTTGAAGAAGTCTCTGACTTGGCCTTCAGGATGGCCTCGTCGCCATTGTGATAAGCGAACGCGATCTCGATTGCGCCATCGTCGAGTAATTCGGCATGACCGTCACCCGAGACCTCGTCCATTTCGTCGCATCCGGCCCAAGTGAAGGAGACCATGGACGTGCTGTAGCCGAGTTGGAGGCCCGCTTGCATCGCACCGAAGGCGATTTCTCCATGTCCATTGGCTCCGATGGTGATCGTGGCGGGTTCAACCAGGTCGAGATAATCCCGATCCCATAGATCGGCCTCGACGATCCGCCAGCGGCCAATCAGGCGGCAGTTCGAGGCCGCGCTCATGACGGCACCGCCATCAGTTTCGGTAACCGCACCAGATCATAGGCGGCAGCCGCGAAGGTGAAGGCCCATCCGACGCGGTCGCGACCACGGAACTTCGTCTAGTCCTGCCCCGCGACAGTCTTGATCCAGCCGAACGCCTCCTCGATGCGCTTGAGGATACGCAAGCTGAACCCATAGCCGGAATGGCGCGTCGTGCGCCCGTCAATGGCGGAGCGGCGACCATCCGCCATCCTCGGTGTAAAAAGGATCCTCAAATTTCCCCGGCAACAAAAACAACCCCAACATGCGCGTTGAAATTCCCATCCGAAAAGATATTGGCTCTCAAGCCATTGCGCACTTTGTAGCTCGCCTGCAAATCGTCTTCCCCTTCTAACACCGTCTTACTGTAGGGAGGTGTTGAAAGCGTTATGCGGTACGGGCGGTTTCTGCAGCGTCAGCCTGCGGACGCAATAGGCGCCGCTCTTCCTGGGTCACGCCGTCATAGCCCCATGCGTCAGCCTCGATCTCATCGACCACCACATAGGTGGCAATCGGCAGATCAGGCCCCAGAACTTTCCTGAACATTGCCGCCACCTCGGCGACGAACCGTGCCTTTTCCTCATGTGTATTGGTGCCGCGCGTCACCTTGACATCGAGATGGGCCGCTACCGTTGCCGGTTCGCCGCCGATCGCCCAACTGCCAGGCTCGGCCACATCGACCAAAACAGCAGTGACATCCGGCCGCTTTCGCATGATATCGACCATGAAGGAGGTGGCCTGCTTTTGCAGTTGCTGCTTTTCCCCCGTGCCGATATGAGCTCCGGCAACCTGGATATGGACGAAGGGCATGTGCGTTTTCCTTTTTTTGGATGCGTTAACGGGAGCAGATTACTGCTGCAACTTAGGTTCTGTTGACAAAGTAGGGTAGCCAAATCTTTGCGGCAGCCAACGCGAGGAAGGCTTCAAAGGAAGCTCTGGTCTTATCGTATCTGGTGGCGATCCTGCGAAACTGCTTGAGACGATTAAACATCCGCTCGATACGATTGCGATCCTTGTATGCTCGGTAGTCACAGGCAGGCGGGTTCTTCCGGTTCGCTTTTGGCGGAATAACGGGACGGATGCCGCGCATCAAAAGCTCTTCCCGGATAGAGTCGCCGTCATACCCCTTATCTGCCAGGAATAGCCTGGGCTTGTTGACTGGCATGGCCAACAGAGCCGGAACGGCATTGTAGTCCGAGGTCTCGCCACCCGTCAGGATAAAGCCAAGAGGGCGTCCCTGACCGTCCGCTCTGGCATGGATTTTTGTCGTAAAGCCGCCGCGTGATCGACCAAAAGCCTCCTTATGAGTCCCCCTTTAGCGCCCGCTGCCTGCGAATGGCCGCGAACTGTGGTGCTATCGATCATGTGCTGCCAGTCGTCAGTCAGGCCAAGGCCGACCAATGTTTCCAGAAGGGCATCCCAAACGCCGTGCTCAGCCCATCGCCGGAAACGGACATAGACCGAATTCCATTTGCCGTATCGTTCGTGCATATCCCGCCAAGGGCATCCGACGCGCAGAACGTGCAGCATCCCGTTTAGAAAGCGCCGATTATCATGGGCAGGACGGGATTTTCGTCCGCGCTCCGCAGGCAAAAGCCCTTCAATAATCCGCCATTCGACATCCGAAAGATCGCCACGAGCCAAAGCAGCCTCCTAAAAGACAGCGTTGAATCATGCTTCAGGTGATTTGCAAACCCACTTTGTCAACAGGACCTAGTTTTGAAAATTTTGATTTATTGAATGTATAGTTTGGAAAAAAAGAATGGTTTTGCCGGTTAACATCGACATGGATGTGCTGCGCACCTTCGTGACCGGGGTCAATCTCGGTAGCTTTGCCAAGGCCGCCGATCGGCTCGGCCGATCGCCATCGGCTATCAGTCTGCAATTGCGTAAGCTCGAGGGACAGGCAGGCCAGACATTGTTCCAAAAGCAGGGGCGTGGGCTGGCGCTGACGGAGGCTGGCGACATTCTCTTTGGTTACGCCAAGCGCATCCTCGAGCTCAACGACGAAGCCCGCAGCGCCATGACCGGTCTTTCAGCGATGCAGGGCTGGATACGCATCGGTCTGCCGCAGGATTTCGCCGAGACATGGTTTCCGGCCCTCCTCGGCCGCTTTGCCCGCGCCCATCCGAAGGTGCGCGTCGAAGCCCGCGTCGATCGCGGTTCAGACCTGGCGCAAGGCGTGGCGCGCGGCGACCTTGATCTCGCTTTGACGTGGGGCAGAATGGGCAACGTCCAGGCTGAGATCATCTCTACACGGCACGTCGTCTGGATCGGGCTCGAAGGTTTTAAACGGGACGAAGGCGAGCCGCTGCCGCTGATCGCTTTCGATTCGCCCTGCGCGTTTCGCAGTGCTGCCCTTCAGGCACTCGACCATGATGAGATCGAGTGGCGTCATGCCTTCGCCAGCCCCAGTCTTGGCGGACTCTGGGCCGCGGTAACTGCCGGTCTCGGCGTCACCCTGCGTACCGCCGAAGGTGTACCGTCGCATCTGTGCGTCCTCGATCCCGCCATATCCGGCCTGCCAGCTCTTGGCCGTATCGAACTCGCCTTGCACCGCTCAGACGTCGAACAGAGCCCAGCCGTTGCGAAGTTCCAGGCACTGCTCATCGAGGCGATAGCCGACGGTTAGGCTTGTGTTCTATTGAAAAAACTGCGCAACAGGTTTTGCGACCACCCCCTGCCGCGAGTATCGGCGGACGCCGCTTCCGCCTCCCGCACGTGCGCCGGCTACGTCTGCTTTCACGAAGAAGCAATGTTGACCGCAGCAGGCGCAAAGCTACCTTTTCGGGGCTGCAGGTCGCCGAAGTTTAATTTGAAGGAGGCGGGGCTTCCGTTCTCCACCATGGCGGTACCCGCATCAGCGTCTTCTTCGTATGAAGTCAGTCGTCTCGGCAGCAAGTTTCTTGGCAGGCTTACTCTTCCTGTTGGGAAGCTGTTTCGAGGTGGCTACCGCCCTTTTTGTGGGATAAGCCTAAAGAAAAAGCTGGAACACATCGAGTGAGTAGTAATAGCCGTCGTTATGGCGACGGTATCCTCGACGGTATTCGCGATAGCCGCGGTGTCCGTGCCAGTAGCCGCGACGTTCATGACGCCACTCGGCACGGTCGTCCCAACGATTGTGGCGCCCTTCTGCGCGATAGTGCCTCCGGTCATGTCGGCGCTCCGCATGGTCGTGGCGATTGTTGTGGCGCCTCTTCCATTCCGACTTGCCATTGTCACTGTGGCGGTGCTCGACGAGATCTACATCGGAAGTGACCTGAACGCGCGTCGGTGCGATCGGGGCTGCCGAAGCCGGAAAAACCGACGTCAATCCGACTATTGCCGCGATGGCGGCCGCACCGAGTGCTGAAATCATCTTTTTCATAGTCCATCCTTTCGAGGTGATGATGGACTTTGAGCGTTTCGCTATGAACTCGATCTGAACCCGTTGTTCACGTAAAACTCATAAACGGACAAGAAAAGGCCGCCCTCGACATTCACAAAACTGTCATACAGATGTGCATCGTTTCTGAACAACCATGGGTGCCCCCAAACGCAGCGTGACCCAACCGCTTTGGTTTTTTGCACTTTCGCGGTCCGCCTATTTTTAGCTGCAGGCTCGCGGGCTTCCGGTAAAGGTTAGTCGGCGTGCCCACCTGTTCGATGCGACCGTCCTTGAAGACAACGATGCGGTCCGCCAACGTCATCGCCTCGACTTGGTCATGCGTGACGTAGATCATGGTCACATCCGGCATGCTCTGTTTCAACTTCGCGATCTCGATTCGCGTAGCAACGCGAAGCGCCGCATCGAGATTGGACAACGGCTCATCGAAGAGAAAGACGCGCGGGTTGCGCACAATCGCCCGGCCGATCGCAACCCGCTGCCGCTGCCCGCCCGAAAGCGCCTTGGGCTGCCGTTGCAGGTATTTGTCGAGTTGCAGGATTTCGGCGGCTTTGCGCACCCGTGCATCGATCTCGGTTTTCGGCGTGCCGGCGATACGCAGGCCGAAAGCCATGTTCTCGTAGACGGTCATGTGCGGACAGAGGGCATAGGACTGGAACACCATGGAGATGCCGCGCTTGGAGGGAGCGACGGCGTTCATCCGCTCACCGTCGATGACGAGGTCGCCGGAGGTGATGCTCTCAAGGCCGGCAATCGAGCGCAGCAATTAACTGAGCTCAGAATGCGCGAGGTCGCGTCTTCACACCTGAACACGCCATTGAGGGTCGATTTGCGCGCCTGGTTCTTCTTCAGTGAGCGGTATAGGCGCCGTCCACCAGATAGTGCGCCCCCGTGATGAAGCTGGCCTGCTCGGACAGGAGGAAACACACGAGAGCCGCGACCTCCTCCGGCGTTCCACGCCTGCCCATCGGTTGAAGTGATGCCGCGCGTCGCGTACTCGCCGCCTCGATATGCTCTGACAGAAGTGGCGTTTCAATCCAGCCGGGACCGACAGCATTGATGCGAATATCGAATCTTGCATACTCCATCGCAGCGACTTTCGTCAGTCCGACAACCCCGTGCTTGGCTGCGGTGTATGCCGCTGCGGTGGGCAATCCAACGGAACCGAGCGTTGAAGACATATTCACGATTGCGCCGCCGCTCAGCTTACGCATCGCGGCAATTTCGCACTTCATGCAATAGAAAACTCCGTTGAGGTTGACATTCATCACCTTGTGCCAATTGTCGAGCGGATAGGCTCCGACTGGCGCGCGAACTCCATCAATTCCGGCGTTGTTCACCGCCAAATCCAAACCGCCACAGGTCTCGACCGCAAAATCGACAAGTCTCTGGACACTGTCACTGTCGCCGACATCGACGACAAAATCACGGGCGCGGCCTCCCTCTGACCTGATCGCAGCAGCAATCTCGTTTGCCGCTTCCGCATTGATATCGGCAACGACAACCTCGGCCCCCTCGTCAGCGAGTTGCCGGGAAACGGCGGCACCAATTCCCGAACCTGCCCCCGTTACAATCGCAACCTTTCCTTCCAGGCAAAGCTTCATCGTTTCGGCCCCCGTTGATGTGCTAATGTTCGATCAGAGCACGATTGTTGATGCAAAGGTTTTACGGATAAATGGAAGGGCATGGTATCACCCAGCTGTTGCCGGTTTTGTCAAAAGATGGCGTAGTCTAACTAGGAATGAACGGGATCGACCGAATCACTTGGCAGGTGGGAATGGACAGACCACATATTACACGCCGCGGGCTCGTGCTTGGTAGCCTGGCTTTGATGCTTTCTGGATGCGCTTCGGACGATAGGCCGCCATTGCGCTACGCATTTTCGATGGATCCGGACATCCATCCCCGCTATTGACGACGGGAGGTTGCGTATAGCGGCAGGGAACCGCCTGGAACTATCGTCGTCGATACGGCGAGCCGTTACCTTTACCTTGTGGAGGCGGGTGGACAAGCGACCCGCTACGGCGTTGCCGTCGGAGAGGAAGGACTGAGTTTCAAGGGTGAGGCCACCATCGGCCGCAAGGCGGAGTGGCCTTCGTGGAAGCCCACCGAAGACATGATTGAGCGCAAGCCCCGGCTGGCGAAGTATGCCGATGGGGTACCGGGAGGGCCACTCAACCCTCTCGGTGCAGCGGCCCTTTATCTCTACCAGAACGGACAAGACACCTTGTTCCGCTTGCACGGAACGAACGCTCCGTGGTCGATAGGCCACGCAGTTTCGAATGGCTGTATTCGCTTGACGAATGCGAACATTCTCGACCTCTACTCTCGAGCTCGTGTTGGTACACGCGTGGTGGTTATCTGACGCTGTTTACCATTTGAATCGCCAGATTGAGTATTTTGATATGCATCTGCTAGTGTAGATTCGTTGCATGGTTCATGCATATCTGCCCTATTCAGGGTGCTGATTGTCGCTAAACTTTAAGGTGTAGCCTTCGAAAGCTATCCCATTATGAGAAGAGGACTTCATGATAAGCAGAATTCTATTCGTGATCGTTGCGATGGTTGCCGTGGCCAATCTGAGCGCTTGTGGGACGATTGGCAAAGGCAAGGGGAAGGCCCCACCGCCGGCGGAAGCAGTCTACAAGTAGCATACCGCGTTTGATACTTGAGGAAGGGTCACGTTGACCCTTCCTCTTCGTACACCATAAACCGCCAGGCTTGTGCTTCTTCGCAACTCACAGCGCACGCGTGGACTTAATGCTGACTTCGGGCTCGTGTTCGTCAGGGCCTGCATCTGGAGCTTACTAATGGCGCTTGGAAGAGGCGGTGTGCCGCTAGTTATTGTGATGGCGGTTGTTCTATCATCGTGCCAGACAGAAGATCAAAGACCGTTACCGCATTATACGTCCAACGGCAGGGGCCTCGCTCCAACCAATGCGGCCGAAAACAAATCAAATCGGTATTTCATCGAGTTCCGCTCCCGCTATGCGCTCACCTACGGCCACACCTATGTCGTTTTCGGCCGGACGGATAAGAACGGAAATATGATCAATCCCGAAGTCGCAGGACTTGCCCCAGCTTCTCCTGATGCCGCGTCCTATGTCGTCGGCCACTTCATACCCGTTCAGGCCTCGACCGGAGCAACAGACGGTGACCTGGAAGAGCAGTACAGGTCGGCAAGCTGGCGCGTGATGCTGACTGATGATGAATATAGAGACACAATTGCGTATATACGCAAACTGCAGGCAAAATCCCATCACTGGGAGGCATCGGTTTATAATTGCAACGCCTTTGTTGCGGATATCGCACGGCATATGGGCTACAAGGCGCCCGGCATCTGGCTAAGGCCGCAACAGTTCATTACAAAGCTCCGGGAAATGAACACAGGTTGATGGCGCACGGGCATCCAAGAACGCAGATGCCCGCCTCCCTTTAAGCCCCGGGCGACATCGTTGTCGTCGACGCTCGAGGCGACAGGAAGATGATGCAGCCCGTAAAGCCGAACGCGATCGCCCCTATGCAAACCGGAAGGCCCGCCAAGCCTGAGTTCTATCGTTCGCCCAAAGGCCCTGCCGGCAAGGCACCCCTTCGGCGGGCGTGCGCCATTTTTCTATCTATCCATCGCATGGTCGGTGTGACCGCCAAACCGTGAGCCACGATGGAAGCGAGTATAATTAAGAGGACAGTGGCCCAAACAGTCTCAACCTTGTCGAAGTTGGCCTGCCCGGTCGCATAGGCGAGGTAATAGATCGATCCCAAACCTCTAATCCCAAATATCGCAATGATCATGCTCTCGCCAAGCGTATGACCCGTGCCCATCAGGCTGAGCCAACCGAGAACAGGGCGGACAATCACGAGCGTCAGGACGGCTACCGTCACGATCTTCCAGTCAATGTTTGCGAACAATGGTCCGCTGGCTACAATGGCTCCAAGACAGACGAGTAGAACCATCATTAAAAGCCGCTCTATTTGCTCCGCGAAGTCGTGGAGCTGCTGATGGAAGTCGTGCTCTCTTTCCGCTTGACGGAAAGCCACCGCAGCCAGAAAGACGGCGAGGAACCCGTAGCCGCCCAAGAGCTGCGTGATTCCATAGGCCGTGAACGTTATCCCCAGAGAGACAAACCCGTCTTTGGTCCGCGACAGACTTCGCACGCTGATCTTGAACGCCAGCCAACCGAACAGTTTTCCGCCCCCCCATCCCACTGCCACCCCGATTGCAAGCCGCCATACGATATCGACGGCAGCCCAGTGCTGAAAGACTTCTGAACCGTCTTTGGCGGCCAACGCGATAGCTACGGCGAGATGGATGAAGGGAAAGCTCAATCCGTCATTCAGGCCGGCCTCGGATGTCAGCGCAAACCGAACTTCATCTTCGATCCCGCTCCGGGGTGGTCCAACCTGGATATCACTGGCAAGAACCGGATCTGTTGGAGCCAGCGCCGCGCCCAACAAAAGGGCAGACGCGAGCCCAAGGCCAAGTATAGAGTACCCGAGACAGGCAATCGCGGCGATCGTGAGTGGCATCGCGATTCCCAGCAGTCGCCAGGTTGTCCTCCAACGTCGCCAGCCGATCGGTCGGTCGATTTTAAGACCGGCGCCCATCAACGCGACGATGACGACGATTTCGGTCATCCGTTCCGTAAATTCCCGGTTTTCCAGCGGATTGAACGGCGGCAGCAGCGGATACGGAGACCAGGCCAGGAGCATGCCCATGACGATGCACAAAATCGGTAACGATAACGGCATCCGCCGTAACACCATCGGCAGCCATGCGGTCAAAAGGATGACGATCCCCAGGATGCTCAGCGTTATGATGTAAGGGTCCATGACCGCTCCGTGAATTGTATCGGATTGGCGATACGCTTACACGTAAGCAGTGCTACAACACACCTGGCCAATGCAGGTCTTGTTATTCAAGGGTAACAGCGAACAACGACCCCTGCCGATAGGGCCGAAACGGCGAGTGCGCAACGGGCGTGAAGACAAATTTTGCCATTTTCCCGATCTCGGCGCAATGCATGCATTGTCGCTGCCCCCCCTCGGCCAGATAACCTGATCGCTTGAGATGTTTGTCGAAACGGGCACGTGATGCGACCAATCTTTTCCATTTCTCCCGAGGAATGCACCCTTGGCGTCAAGCCAAAAACGGCGGCGACCACGTCGTGAGAAAGCGGAGAGCGTGTGGGCACGAATGACTGCGTTGGACACCTCGTGAGAAACATTACGTTTAGAGCTAGCAGCATAAGTTCATTACAGAAGATGTCCATCTTTCGGTGATGCCGATACAGGCCCCGAGATGCGTAGGATCGGTGGCTATCGTCAGCATAGTCTCCTGCTCACTGGGTCCCTTTGTTGGCCAAGCGGTCACGTCGGCGCGAAGATCCTTGCGTCCAATCGGTGTTTGGTGCGTCATTTGACGTATTGGTGTTTCCTTGCTTCTGCCGTAGAAGTTGAAATCGATGATATCCGCACTTTTCCGTAAATAAACAACGTGGCGGTGCTGGTTGCCGAAACGATCATTAACTTTTTGATATTCCGGACCGGGACGTGCCCAGAATATCATGCTGAGGCGGGACGATATTTCCATGGCAACATACATCCTGACGACCGGCGATGACATCCTCACTGGAACTGATGGCGATGATATATTTGACAGTATGTATGGCCCGTTCTTTGGCGGTGGAGATCCCGGCGGAATCGATAAGATCGAAGGCGGGTTAGGCAATGATAACTTGCGCATTTCGGATCCTAATAACGGGGCGGACCATATCCCAGGTGGTACGGCTGATGGCGGTGATGGGCTTGACAGTGTTGATGTCTGGGCCGTGTTCCAAACAAGACCGACCTTGGGAACGATAGTGTTCAACAATTTTGAAGTTCTCTCCGTCAGTATGTTTCGTTCATTAACCGCGTCGATCGCTCAGTTATCGAGCTTCTCTTTGATAGATTTGGCTGGAGAACACTTCACGTTTTATCTCACCGATGCGGGCGGCACAGTCGATTTTTCGACGCGAATGAATACCTTTTCCCTAACCATCGACTGCTCTGCACTTACATCGGCCGCAACGATTACCTCGACAGCTGCTGCTGACACCATGATAGGTTCAAATTTTGAGGATTGGCTAAACGGCGGCGGCGGTGACGACACCTATGTCGCCAGCCAGGGTGACACGATCATCGAGTCTCTCAACGGTGGTACCGACTTGGTGAGGTCCGGTGCCACGCAGGCTCTGTCGGACAATGTTGAAAACCTGACTCTCACGGGCGTGGCGGCAATCAACGGTAAGGGGAACCTGCTGGCCAATATCATTATCGGTAATGACGGAGCAAATGTGCTGGATGGTGCGGGCGGGGCGGATCGCTTTGAGGGTGGGCTTGGCAACGACACATATATCACTGATGGCGGCGACACGATCGTCGAGGCAGCGAACGCGGGGAGCGACACCATCCGCTCGAGCGTTGCCAGTACGCTTTCCGCTAATTTCGAGAACCTGACGCTGATCGGGACCGCTGGCGTCATAGGCACCGGTAATGGGGTCGCCAATATATTGAACGGTTTGCTGAACACCGGCGCAAATGTGCTCTCCGGCCTCGACGGCGCGGACCTTTATATCGTCGGCGCGGGCGACGTCGCCACCGAGATCACCTCGGGTGAGGCCGGTGGCGCCGACACGGTGCAATCTGGCGTAACCTACGCGCTTGGCGACAACATCGAGCATCTGAAACTGACGGGCACTGCCTCAATCAATGGCACCGGCAACTATTTCGACAACACGATCACCGGCAACGGCGGTTCGAACGTGCTTGACGGTGTCACGGGAGCGGACAGACTAGTCGGCGGGCTCGGCAGCGACACCTATGTCACGGAAGGCGGCGACACGATTGTCGAGGCTGCCAATCAAGGCGCAGACACAGTGAAGTCAAGCGTCGATTATACGCTAGGCGCTAATATCGAAAATCTCTTGCTGACCGGCCTATCGGCACTTGGCGGCACAGGCAACTCGCTTGCCAACACCATCACGGGCAACAGCGCTGCGAATGCTCTGAACGGTGCAACCGGTATCGATCGTCTGGTGGGACGCAGTGGCAACGACACCTATATCACGGATGGTGGTGATACCATCGTCGAGGTTGCCAATCAGGGCACAGACACAGTGAAGGCAAGCGTCGATTATAAGCTGGACGCCAATGTCGAAAATCTCTCGCTGACCGGGAGCGCTGCGATTGCCGGCACCGGCAACTCGCTTGCCAACACCATCACCGGCAACAGCGCGGCGAACATCCTGAACGGTGTCACCGGCATTGACCGCCTAGTCGGCGGTAACGGCAACGACACCTACATAACTGAGAGCGGCGACACGATCGTCGAGGCTGCCAATCAGGGTATCGATTTGGTGCAGTCGAGCGGCGACCATACCTTGTCCAGCAATGTGGACAATCTGACTTTGATCGGTGCAAACGCGATCAACGGCACGGGCAACTCGCTTAACAATACCATCATCGGCAACAGCGCGGCAAACGTGCTGAACGGCGGAACAGGCTTCGATCGTCTCTTTGGCAGCAACGGCAACGACACTTATATCATCGACGGTGGCGATGCGATCACTGAGGCCAGCAATCAAGGCACAGATACTGTCCGGTCGAGCGCAACCTATGTGCTCGGGATCAATATCGAGCATCTGACATTGACGGGAACATCAACGATCAACGGCACCGGCAATTCGCTGGCTAACATCATCCGCGGCAATGCAGGCATCAATGTTCTCGAAGGGGGAAGCGGCGCCGACAAATTGGCTGGCGGCTTGGGTATTGATACACTGTTCGGAGGATCGGGTAACGATGCTTTCGTGTTCGATACCAGACCAACTGCCGCAACCAACCGCGATATCATCACCGACTTCTCCAACACGTCCACCAACAACGATGTGTTCCAGTTGGACAACGCTATCTTTACCAAGCTTGGGAGCGAGACGGAGGCGTTGAACGCAGCGTATTTCAAGCTGTCGACGCAGGCGCAGGATGCCAATGATTATATCGTCTACAACAACGAAACCGGCGGATTGCTTTATGATGCCGACGGCAATGGGGGAGCCGCTGGCGTGCAATTCGCAATGCTTTTCAACAACGCGACACTGACTGCCGCAGATTTCGTTTTGATCTGATGAGTGGTGGGGTAGACGTCGCGTCACGTACCGACCGACGTATGGCCGAGGCATCGCTCGGTCCTTATGGAGCGGAGCGGTCATTTGGCCAGTCTTGGCCATCGCCGCTTCTGGCGGATATTGGACCGCTTGCTCACGAAAACGCATGCCGGGCCCAGTCATCGTCATTGTCGATCAGCAGAGCATCAGGACCCCCGATCTGAAAAAAGCCTCGCTCCGGCATCATTTAAACCGACATTCGAGGTCAGGTGACAACTCAATCCTGGGCGTTGAAGCGTTGTTGGGGGAGGTGAGATTGAATATCCTCCCCCTAGTCGCGCCCGGTGAGAACTTTTCCCAAAAGCACGAATGCATCATAACCCATTTTTCCTCCGCCGTAGTGGATTGCTACGCTTGTGTCGTCGGCTTCCTTTTCGGCCTGGGCTAGAAGTGTATTGCGGAGGCTCTTGCCATCGCGGATGCTCACGGTCTTCACCTCAGCCATAACAATCTTCTGGCAGGCCAAAATTCAGCGAGCAAACGCCCGAAAACCGAGGCGCCAGTGCTCACATCCAGCAGCCACATCGGGCTGGGGGGCGTCCGCAGAACGTCGCCTCCCTTTACCAGCTCTTTACAGTTCATGAAGCACACTGTTGCCAAGCGCGATAAGTATCACGTACGCGCACCTCTGTTTCTCGCCCGCCAGTTTGGCGGGTTTCTTTTTGCCAGCGTACCGGAATCGGGAAAACCAGGCTTCCCATTCCACACCGCGGTACCTAAGGTTTCATTCTGGTTTCCCTCTCTGGGACGCCGCCTCCCCTCACCCACATTGCAGCCAAGTGTGGGATGGCACTTTGCCCCGCCCTCACACGGCGGGGTTTTTCCTGTCGGCCGATCATGGCAACGATCGAACCCACCCCCGATTGTTGTCGGATACGGACCGGGACGTTCGTCAAGTCTGGCCACGTGGCCTGACGGTTTTGTCGATGCAGATGACCGCCCTGCGCAAGGCCGCAACGACCCCCGAGGCGATTGGCGAACGTTCGGCCGATCGTGAGGACTGTCAAAAAGAGGGTCGCCTGATATTTTCACCATGCAGTGAAAAGCACGGGGCGTTTCGCCGGGACTTTTCATGGATCAAGCGGAGAACATAATGAGCACGGATCGTCGCCGCGCGTTAATGCAGCACCTGATAACAACGGAAGCAGCTGCGGGTCATGCGATCGACCGCGATGCGGACTTCATGGCATTGGTCGAACTCTGGATTGAAGGAGACGTCGACATGGTAGAAGTGCGTCGGCGGTATCGGATCATCTGCAAAGAGCGGCTCAAGCAGAAGCGAATTTCGGTAGCATCGGGCAAGGGTCAGACCCAGCCTGTACCGTTCACTTCGGAAGATGAACTTCTTGCGGAAATCGCACGGATAACCACGCCGGATCACACCGTATGAAATCCAGGTCTATCTCCCAGAGGCAAAGGATCTGCGCCAACGGGTTGGACCACGGGTGCTCTCGATCAGCTCCGACGTCTTCCCGCTGGCGGTCGCCGAGCTTCTAGAATCCCGAACGCAGCGACCGCTGGGCGACAGAAGCCAGCATATCGCCTCACCACGGGCGTAGATTGCGTCTGCATTTACCACCGCCAACGCCGGCGCAACGCCTCGTTGAACCACACTTCGGCATCATGATCTGCGCCCCCTGCGGAGTGGAAGTCGAGGGTATGGCCATGCCCGTTCTGTCGAAGCCAGGCTTTAAACGATCTGAAGGTCGGATGATCCATTTCTTTATCGGTCAGAGTTCGAAACCATATCGCACTCAGGGAGCGGATGGCATTCTCGGTTTCGGATTTTTCCATGCCTCATGCATCCATAGGTGGATCAAAGTTGAGAGCCGCCTTGCCGTTGGCGACGGCTGTCCCCAGACGGTCCAGAAGGTCCTGTGATCCACACTCTCCGAACCGGCTGCCGTGGGCTAGATCGGTTAACTCCGCTGAAGTATCGGATTCGTGAAACATCGTCGCCCTGCACATATGGGGAGATAGTTTGTATATGAATAACGGAAAATAAGCCGGAAGCAATAGACGGCCCAAAAGGCTACGGCGACATTGTCGGTGACGAGGGATACGGTGTTCACATAAGTCTCGCCCGATGCACGGACCCCGCGGCTCAACAGGCCACGCAACCAACTGTGAATGCTACCGGTTATCGTTATGCGGTGGGGGGAGCGGCTCAGAGAGAAGCTCAATTTCGGCCCGTTGGAGCTTGCAGCGTGACCAGCACGCGATGAGGACCAGTACGGTCGCAAACTCCGGCTCTGGAAACCGCCATCATGGAATGTGGAATCGCTCAGTGGAGCGTCGCTCGCAACCTCTTGTGCCTCAAGGAACGATGAGGGGCACCGTGGTGTCCCATACAGAACTCGAGGGCCGCGGTGGATGCCTCGTCTTCATTTTTAAACGGGCCAAGCACCGTGAGGGAATCATCCAGCACGATCGTTATCGTTCGGCGCTCCGGATTGTACACAAAGAAGGCGCTCTCCAACTCGGCGTCAATTGTTTCCACGATCGCCTCGCTATCTCTCAGAATGAGAGGTATTTTAGCTAAATGATATATTCACACCTCACCCAATTGGGGGAGGTCTTACACCTGTTGATCGGAGCCAAAACATTGACGCGAAGGGAGCTGTCGCCGCCGCGTTGCTTTCAATCCCAATATTCCCCGCCTTTGAGCGGCGGAATATGCTTTACGGTGCCCTGCGTGAAGAGACCTATCGTGACCAATAAACAAGGGATTAACAGAATAAGGCTCGATCCCATGGGGCGTTCGTCCTCCACACAGGTTGTGCTTTGACGGGCAGGAGATCAATTCGCCCAATAGTCTATTCCCCTACCTCTTCATCATCCGAGCGTGCAGGCTTGGCAAAACTTCAGCGTGTGCTAATTTTCATAATGCGTATGCGCAGAAGGCCCTCGGTGATTTGGCTTGGATGGCTTACTCATCGGGAGGTTTTACGCTCCAGGCTCACCGAGGTTGGTCCAAGTCAGCAAACAGCGCCAATCCGCTTTTCTGTCTCGACATATGCTGCATGTGCTGGGACTGTCGTTCGACAACTTCGCTTCCCTGATGCAGTTCCTGCCGTGGACCGTGCGTTGAACAGAGTTGGGCTATTGCCAGACCGCTCTCGTAACGCGTTGGTCGCGTTCAAAGCGGAGCATCAGGCGCTCCAAACCTCCTTGCAGCGAAAGGCCGTTGCGTGATGGGATCACACAACGGCCACTGGTTAGAAGGTTGTTCAGGCGCTTCCGTTCCACCGGCGATATTAATCAAGACACGGCTAGGCGCAATCGGCGGTGCTTAAAAAATTGCAAGACGCACGCAGGACGGCGACACGGCATCTATCTTTGTGGTTCTATCCTACGCGGGGGGTCGTGCCGAGACACGACCCTCTTGGACGCTTGGACGCTTGGACGCTTGGACGCTTGGACGTGTTAGTCGAGGTCTCACCCCAATTAGCGCAAGCCAAAAAATGACAGCACGGCAATGACGATGACGATCAGTCCAACGATATAGATGATGCGGTTCATGACGGGTTCCTTTCAATTTCAACGTGTTAAAATGCACATCAAAACGATTTGGTTCCTCTGGTGAGGCAGTGGCGTTGGGGGCCACCGGCTCTCTTCCTTCGGATACGCTCTCGACATCACAGTTGGAAGTTCGGACTATTGACACCTGGATTTTGACAGAAGGAAGCGAAGTCCGCGAGAAATCTTTCGGCCCTTTCTCGATTGGATGGGGCCTTGAGATTCTCGAGGATCTGTTCCGGCGTGTCCTTCATCACCGGAAGTCGAAAGAAAAGGCTTTCATTGAAATTGGAACTTACCGTCGCAAGCACCGTTCGCAGGATGTTTAACATGTCGTCTCCGCGGTGTGAGGCATGGACAAGAGCAATGGATTTCCCAATCACCTGATCCCCTGAAACGAGCCAATCGATCGCATTTTTCAAGCCGCCGGGGATGCTGCGAACGTATTCCGGGCTGGAAATGAGTAACCCGTCACTCGCCGAAATCGCCTGTTTAAACATCCGTACGCTATCCGGCTCGTCAGACCCTTCGAGATCGGGCGAAAAGACAGGCAAATCCCCTATGCCATCAAATACGTCGATGACGATACCCGTAGGCGCCATGCCCTGCATCGCCTTCAACAATGCAGTGTTGGTGGACAGTCGGCGCGCGCTGCCTGAAATTGCGAGTATCTTCATGAATTCACCGATCGCGATGCGCAATCGCTTTTATGTCACCCGTTAGTTCCTTGCTGAGGAACCACCTGAAAGGTGGTAGTGGGGCGGACTTTGACACACGGTTTCGCTTCGCTATATCGGCAACCATATTCTTGCTGACGGCGAGGTCGCGAGCTGCGAGGGCTTGCCCGTTCGGAATTCGGGGTGTTTGTGGGAACGGCTAATGATTGAGGCAGCCAACACCAATCGCCCCTTCCAAGGCAAAGCCCTCGCAGCGGTGTTACGCGATCTTGCCCAAATCAACGCGATCGCGCTCAGCCTTAAATACGACCTCGCTCCGCTGTCGGAGAACGACAAGGCATTGGGCATGCAACCGCTTGCCCCAACGCAAATCTCCAGTGAACTTGAACACATAGCTGCAATTGTTACCCGGATTGTCCTGGAAACATTTGAAGGCTGAGTCCAACGAGTGGTACGAGGCAAACGACCAGATCGAATAGCATCAGGCCGCCTGGCAGGATGAGGGCACGGCCTTGAACCGCTTGCGTTGGAGGGAGCGTCATTGGCATGACCCCACCACCGACTTCATTGCTGAGCTTTTAAGGGTCGCGAACAACGTCGAGACGCTGGGCGCGACCGAGGTAAGCCGATTGCTGGATCGGTCGATCGATACGATACGAGACATGCGCCAGCAAATCGGCGTCGAGCAGAACCGCCTAAGCCGTGACGTCGTCATCTACCTTCAGACTGCGTCGGCCAGAGCAAGGGGACTACCGCCCGATCAGGCGAAAGACGCCTTGCTCGATGCAGCCGACACGATCCGCACGCTCAAGATGGTGTTGGACGCAAAGAATGAGCATATCGAGGAACCCTGAAGATGCAGCATGACCCTGCAGTGCTTTCCGCCGGAGCCGTTAGTGGATCACCCACGGACTAAGTAGAGCGACTGCCAGGGCACGGTCCCGCAGGCCCAGGGTCGTGTGGGCATCGCATTGCCATCGGCGTCGCAGCGAGGCGACACCATTAATTCGCCTGCGCGTTTATCATTCCGTGAGTGGATGGAGGCATACCCGCACCTTCTCCATTTCCCCAAATAATAACGACCATTAGCCCGATTGTTATGGCAATCGATCCGGCTAGGACAATGTGAAGAATGTGCTTTAGCATGGCGGCATTTACATTTCCGTTCGAAAACGTGTGGCCGGTTAAAACCAGAATTTGAGAAAATGATGGAGATTAAAAAGCCAGTGGCTGCGGCTCCCACTGGCTTACCCCGCCTGATTTGGTGGCGGAGAGAACACCGGCAAAGACGGGGATCTTCTCCAGCGATAGTTTTCACTATCACACGATCAAACTGAACTTTTCTGACGTGAGCCTGAAGGGGGGCAATGTCCTCAATTCCTGACTACGAAACCAACTGCGCCTTACTCACAAGCTAAAGGTCACGCTGTGGTTATGTAATCGCGAGATCAATAAGTATGGTTGCCGAGCAGACCGGGAGGGGTGTCGACCGGTCTCGGACCATCCGGCCAGGGCATCGCCGCCATCCATTCGCACCTCGTGTACAAAAACCTTCCGACCCACGAAAAAGCCTGGGACCGGGCGATTTAGTCTCCCTTAATCAACAAGCAATCTGCCTTTCGACGCCATCAACAGACTTAGCTCAACACCCGACGGGCCGACCTTTTCGAAAAGTTCTCTGGCCTCGTTCCAACTGAGGCAGTATCGCTGCCGAAATTGTTCAAGCGTGAATGGTTCGATTAGTCTATGATTTTGCTTGGACTCGATATCAGTCATGCCCGCCCACTCCGAAAAGGTGATTGTTCTTTTTGGTCTAGACATTCGCCAAAATTTTCCCGACTGACGGGCGCGGCCTTCAAAGTCTAGATCGTCCATTCCAGCACACCGGCTTCAGCGGCAGCACATGTTTTTCTTAAGGGTGCGAAAACGCACCCGCGAGAAAAACTTTACCGTTTTTGCGGTGTTGTGCGGAATATGTTGCCGCCCTCGCACTCGCGCCCATTCATTCCGCCCCGATCGGAGAACTGCACCGGAGCGCGCGCCGCCACGAGCGAGACCCTGCCTAAGTCAACCACCTACTTCTTCCCGACAGCAATGTCGGAGGCCGACCAATTTGGGCTAATGAAAGCCAATCATGAGCAAGCTGAAGCTGCACAATTGAAGTTGATCAGCGAAAAGCGGTGGGAGAGATTCATCGACGCAATCAAAGTTGCGCTGTCGCCTCCCATCGTCCTTCTGCTGATCGGGTTGGTAATCCGCTGGGTGCTCACAGGCCTCCGCAGACAAGCGCCCCCAGAGCCCTGACACCCCATCCGTCCACGCTAGAATTAGAGGGACACCCAAGCGCCGTCCGTTATCCTGACGTCCTGCCGTCCTGCCTTCAGTAGTTTATCAAATAGCGTCTTCGCCCACGCGAACGATAAGCTTCCCAAAGTTCCCTCCCTCCAAGAGGCCGATGAACGCTTCGGGAGCCCGCTCCAGGCCGGCGACGATGTCCTCCCGGTAGCGCAAGGCGCCAGAGGCGATCCACTCGCTCACTTCCTTGTAAAACTGCTCCCGCTGATGGACGAACTCGCGCTGGATGAAGCCGCGGATCAGCAGGCTCTTCGTCAGGACGGTGCGCATAACATCGGGCAACCGGTCCTGTTGCGCCGCTTGGCCGGGACGCGCATTATATTGGGCGATGAGGCCGCAGACGGGGATCCGTGCAAAAGGATTGAAAAGCGGAAAAACCGCGTCCCAGACCTTGCCGCCGACAGTCTCGAAATAGACGTCGATGCCCTGAGGGCAGGCCTTGGCGAGCCGCTCGTTAAGATCGGGGCTGCGGTGGTCTATGGCTGCGTCGAAGCCAAGTTCGTCTTGCAGGTAAGCGCACTTTTCCGGCCCGCCGGCTATACCGACGGCGCGGGCACCCCTCAGCCGGGCGATCTGCCCGACGACCGAGCCGACCGCGCCGCTGGCCGCTGCGACGACGAGTGTTTCACCAGGCTTCGGCTGACCGATATTGGCAAGGCCCGCCCAGGCGGTGAACCCAGGCATGCCGAGCACGCCGAGCGCGGTCGTGACGGGCGCGACGGCTGGATCGAGCTTACGCAATTCATTTCCGTTTGAAAGCGCGTAGTTCTGCCATCCAGAATGGGACAGAACCACATCACCTTCTGCAAAAGCGGGGTTTCGGCTTTTTATAACCCGGGCGACAGTTCCGCCCTCCATAACCGCGCCTATCTCGACCGGCGCGGCATAGGATTTGGCGGCGCTCATGCGTCCGCGCATGTACGGATCGAGCGAAAGGTAGAGGATCTTGAGCAGGACTTGACCTATGGCGGGTTCCGCGACGGGGCCAGTGTCGATGGTGAAGTCGGCGATCGTCGGAGCACCAGTCGGGCGTGATGCGAGCAATATTCGCTGGTTTCCGTTCATGATTTGTGGCTCCTTGAGCGAGTGGAGGATCAATCGCGCCGGGGCCATCGTAACCAAGACAAGATCGCGCGCGATCCGGACATAAAAAGGGCCCCTGCATCTGATCTTCGCAAGGACCCTAATGCCGGAGCGTTCGACTTCTACCGGCGGCCGAATTTATCCATATGGGCTCGCCTCGCGTCAATGCTTGGCTCCGACAGGAGTGCCCCCGCTGCGTCAGCGGTCAAAACACCAAGATCACAGGCAACAGCCACAATCAATTCTGCGACTGAACACGGGTGTCATAGGGTTGCGGATGGGTCACGTGGAAACTATTCTGAAGTCGCGGCGGCGAACCCGCCGATCTCGCAACCTCCGGCGCGCCTCAGCGCACCGAGCAGTTCCGAGTAGAGTGCCCAAGGCGTCAAAGAGAGAGCGTCGCTCGACATCGGAAGCCTGCTGCAATGGCCGTTCTGCGTGCGTCACTGGGCGCCTCTGCGGGCGTGCATCTATGATTATGACGGATGGGAAGACGATAGGGGCTTTTGGTTGATACGGCGCCGGCCGCTGAACAGTTGCCCAAAATCTGTTGCGCGGGACGGCTAGTCCTCCGTGATGTAGCCGTCTTCGATGCAGTGCTGCTTCATTGCCAGTAGCGTGGGGTCGGTCTTGGCCATTCCGCATACGGATCGCATTGCCGTTTGCTCGTATAGTTTTGCCTCGGCATTCGCCGCGCCGTTCTCCTTCCAAGCGAGGTAGGCGCCGCACGCGATACCTACGGCGCACGTTGCGGTCAAAATAACGGCCTTCAACCACCCAAACATGCTCCACCTCCGAAAGCCGCCACCACGCAGGCTGCCATTTCTAGGAGGCCCGCATGGCCACCGACTAGACCGACAAAAGGACAATCATGACTACCCCCGCCACCACCCAGGCGGGCGGCATTGCCGTGCCTGCCGCTATTGTCCATGCGAGGCTCATATGCTGAGAGATGAGCGATTTTATGCCAACTCATATAGTGACCCTGTCTCCGCCACATCTGGGAATACAGCCTACGGCGTACCACGACGCTTTATCCGATTGCGCGCCGCGACCCCCTCTTTCTCCCGATCTTCACCGCCATCTTCGGTAGGGCAACGATCGGTGCGATTGGGGTCACCATCGCGGGGGTCATGAGTGCCATTGCGACGACAGCTATTTCCAAGGGAGTTCAAATCCGATGACGGGGCATATGTGTAGTAGTTCGCCAACATGAAGTAATAATCGCGACGGACACCAAGGGGACTGGCGAAGGGAAGCCATCGTGTGGCCTCGGCAAAACGGCCCGGCTTCAACGCCAGCAGTGGCGGCAAGGCCGAGCATGCACTAACACTAAACCCGGATCACCCCATGGGGGCAGACCAGACCAGTCATCGCACATTAAATTCCATGTTCCGTTAAGTTGACGATGCCGTGATCTGACTGACAGGTGGCCTGACATCGCGACTGCCGTCCCCATAGTTTCGCGGCCGGTTTAATAGATACGTCTTCCTTCCATCGATTCAAAATTGACTGATTTTTGCCCACACAATCGGTGAAGCTTATTATTTGTACATATATGTATAGACAACAATCATGAAAGATGGTGCTATGTCCTCGGCATCTGACAACAGCAGATCAATGGCAGGGCCTGATGAATGTACCGGCACTCTTCGATCTGACCGGGCGAAAGGCACTTGTAACAGGTGCCAGCCGCGGTCTCGGGCAGGCGATCGCCCAGGCGCTCGCATCCGCCGGGGCGGATGTCGCGATTACTGCGCGCGACGTTAAGGGCTTGGAAGAAAGCCGAACGTGCATCGACAACGCGGGCAGACAGGCCCTTGCCTATGCGCTAGATGTTCGGGATGTCGATGCCTGCTCTTCCGTCATCGACGCCGCGTCGCATGCGTTGAACGGACTGGACATCCTGATCAACAATGCCGGTTATGAAGAAATCCGGCCCTCCCTCGATGTCGACGAGGCGTTGTGGGACCGGATCGTATCAATCAATCTGAAGGGTGCGTTCTTCTGCGCGCAGGCCGCGGCGCGCAACATGGTCGCGCTCGGCACTGGCGGCTCCATTGTAAATCTCTGCTCGCTGACCTCCTATGTCGGTGTTCCGACCGCGGTTCCCTACGGCTCTTCGAAAGCCGGCCTCATGGGCATGACGCATGCGCTTGCCGCAGAATGGGCGCAGCATGGCATTCGCGTCAACGCCGTAGCTCCCGGCTATTTCCGCACGGCGATGACGGATGTTTTTTACCAGGACGAAGCATGGCAACAGGCGATGCTGGCAAAGATTCCGCAACGGCGCTTCGGCGCCATGGAGGACATGGCGGGCGCAGTCGTCTTCCTTTCGAGCGATGCGTCCCGTTATGTCACGGGGCATTGCATACCGGTGGATGGCGGCTACCTCGCCTCGATCTGAACGTTTTACATGCGGCGTTGTCGCCGCGCAAGGAAAGCATGATGCAGGTTGCACTTAGGGGATCGTCGATCAAGGCAAAACCGGAGGGGGTCGCAATTGCGGTATCCGTCAAGGCCGTGAACATGGTCTATGACGGCGTCCATGCGGTGCGTTCGGCGTCTTTCGATCTCGAAACGGGAAAGTTTCTTACGATCCTCGGCCCCTCCGGATCCGGCAAGACGACACTGCTGCGATTGATCGCGGGCTTCCAGCGGCCGACCAGCGGCGAGATTTTCATCAACGGCGCCGCCGTCAGCGCCGTGCCGCCGCATCGGCGGTCGATCGGCATGGTGTTCCAGAAGCTGGCCCTTTTCCCCCATATGACCGCCGCAGAGAACGTCGCCTTTCCATTGAAGATGCGGCGCAGCGATGCGCGTGACATTCCCGCCCGGGTCGAGCGCTATCTCGACATGGTGCGTCTTGGCGGCTACGGCACCCGCCGGTTGCACGAACTGTCGGGTGGCCAGCAGCAGCGCGTGGCGATTGCCCGCGCGCTGGTGTTCGAGCCCGACCTGCTCTTGCTCGATGAACCACTCGCAGCCCTCGACCGGAAACTGCGTGAGGAAATGCAACTCGAGTTCCGCCGCATCCAGCGCGAACTCGGCGTGACGACGATCAATGTGACCCACGATCAGCGGGAAGCCCTCGTCGTGTCCGACGAGATCATTGTTATGGACGGCGGGGAAATCCAGCAGAAGGCGAGGCCGGCCGAGACCTATCGAAGCCCGTCCAACGCCTTCGTCGCCAATTTCATCGGCGTGACAAACTTCCTCGATGCGCCGGACGGCGAACGCCGGGCAATCCGCGCGGAAAAGATCCGCATCGCGCCGACCCGCGACGGATTGGACGGTGCCGATACGATCGTCGAGGGGGTCGTGGCGGATGCCATCTTCGAGGGCGAGAGGGTCGTCTACGAGGTTCGGGTAGCATCGCTAGGCGATGCGCTGCTGCGGGTTTTTGATCATGATCCGTCTGCACACAGCCAGCTGGAAGCAGGGTCCGCTGTTCATCTCGGCTGGACCGCCGGAGACGTCCTGCACTTCAAGCCGTAAGCCGGAGAAACCGGTCAAACCAGAGGAGAATGAACATGAGCGAAGATAAACTGACATCCTTGACTATCCGCCGCCGCCGGTTCCTACAGGGCGCGGCGACGATCGGCGGTGCTGCGGGCCTGTCGTCACTGGGCCTGTCCAGCGCCTTAGCGCAGGAGCCTGAAAAGCCGAAGGAACTGATCGTTCGCGCCTGGGGCGGCAGCTGGGTCGACGCGCTGAAGGCCGGCGTCTCCGATAGCTTCACCGCAAAGACCGGCATTGCTGTCCGCCACGATCTGACCGAGGACAACGAAATCCAGCCGAAGGTCTGGGCGGCCGTAGCTCAGGGCCGCGCGCCACCGATCCACATCAACTGGGACACGACCACCAACGCCACGAAATCGGCGCTGCGCGGCGTAACCGAGGATCTGTCGGATCTTCCCAACCTCAAGAACACCACCGATCTTGCAAAGCCGGTCGGTCTCGACGGCTATCCAATCGTCAACACCTACGGTTATGTTTACGTACTTGCCTACCGCCCGGAAGCGTTTCCGAACGGTGCGCCGAAGTCCTGGAAGGACCTGCTCGATCCCAAGTACAAGGGCCGCATCGCACTCTACAATGACGGCATCGGCTTCCACTTCCCCGCACAGGTCGCCGGCGGCGGCAAGCTGGAGGACATTCCGGCCAACATGCAGCCGGCCTGGGATTTCGTCGCCAAGATGAAGGAGCAGCAGCCGTTGCTCGGCGAAGATCCGGATTTCACCACGTGGTTCCAGAAGGGCGAGATCGACGCCGCCTGCACGATTTCCACCAATGCGCGCGAGGCCAAGAAAAACGGCATCGACATCAAGTGGATCGTGCCGGAGGAAGGCGCCAAGTTTGATACCGACGGCCTCTGGATCCCCAAGGGCCTGCCGGCCAACGAGCTTTATTGGGCGAAGGAATATATCAATCACTCGTTGACGGTCGAAGCCCAGCAGATCTGGCTCGACGGCCTCGGTCTGCCGGGCGTAGTGCCGGGCGTAAAGCCGCCGGCCGATCTCGTCGATGATCCCTCCTATCCGACCACCGAAGATGCCTTCAAGCACCTGATCCGCATCTCCTCCAAGGTGCAGGTAGAAAACGAGAGCGAGTGGTTCTCGAAGTTCAAGGCGATCATGCAGGGTTGACCTCTCGGATGTCCCACACCCCAGCCCTTTCCCCCCAGGGGAGAGGGAACGACAAAGGTTGCCACTGGGTTCTTCTCCCCGTTTGCGGGAGAAGGTGGCCAAAAGGCTAGATAAGAGGCGCTCCGGCGCACTGACACTGCCACCAATCAAGGACTGACATGCGAACGGCGAAATCGGCCTATCCCCTGACCTGGCGCATCATGGATGCTCTGGAAGCTTTCGCGGCTTTAGTCTGGCCTGCGCGCTTCGGCCGCGCGATACCGTGGCTGATGCTGGCGCCCGCCCTGCTGCTCGTCGGCCTGCTGGTGCTCGGTCTCTGGCAGATCGGCGATGCCAGCCTGCGGACACTGGATACGACCACCTTTCTGATGTCGGAGACCTATACGCTTTCAAATTACCAGCGTGCCTTTACCGAAAGCCTGTTTGCAGTCGTTGCCTGGCGCAGCCTTGTGGGGTCGCTGATCGTCACGGCCGTGACGCTTGTTCTAGCCTTTCCCTATGCCTACGTGATGGTCCAAACATCCTCGCCGATAACGCGCAAGCTGTTGTTGATCGCGCTCTTTCTGCCCTTCTTCATCGGGCAGGTGGTGCGGGCCTATGGCTGGCTGGTCATTCTGGGCAATCAGGGAATGGTCAACGAGGCGCTCGGCCTTGTCGGCATCGCGCCGATCAGGCTTCTTTACAATTATTGGGCCGTGCTCTTCGGCCTTGTCCAATATATGCTGCCGTTCGCTGTCCTGATGCTCGCACCGGCGCTGACCGCCATTCCGGAAGAGCTGGAAGCTGCGGCTGGCTCTCTCGGCGCCGACTGGGTGCGCACCTTCCGCCATGTCGTCCTGCCACTCGCAAGGCCGGGCCTGGTGGGTGCGGGTCTCGTCGTGCTCACCCTGTCGCTCACCGATTTCGCCATGCCCGCCATCCTCGGCGGCGGAAGCCAGGATTTCATCGCCAACGCTATCTACGACCAGTTCTTCCGCACATCGGACCAGGGACTGGGCTCGACGCTGGCGCTGTTGCTGGTCGCCGTCGGCTCGCTCCTTGTCGGTCTGGTCTTCACCCTGTTCGGCGCTGGCACTCTGGCCATGGGGAGGGGGCGCCGATGACTGTCCCGTTGAGCAAAACCATCGTTCTTTGGATTTTCGTCGTCGCGGTGCTCGTTCTTCTGTCGGCACCGACGATCGTGATCCTCGGCGCTTCCTTCACGTCCGGAAATATCATCACCTTTCCGCCAGAGGGCTTTTCGCTGAAATGGTACGAGAAAATCGCCACCTCGCGCGATCTGTGGGACGCCTTCCTGCGTTCGCTCTATGTCTCGGCAATCTGCACCATCGTTGCGATCCCGGTGGGAACGCTGGCCGGTATCGTACTTGCCAAATATGCGATCCGCTTTGAAAAATCGGTCCAGCTCTATCTGTTGCTGCCCTTCACCATCCCGCTCATCGGTTCCGGCATCGGACTGATGCTGATCTTCGGCGAGGCACGGTTGCTGGGCCAGCTCTGGCCCGTCGGGCTGGCCTGCTGCGTCATCAACCTGCCGTTCATGATCTGGGCCGTGACGGCAAGCGCCTCCAGCCTTGATCCGGATCTTGAACTCGCCGCCGCCAGCTGCGGCGCGCCACCGCTCTCCACCTTCCTGCATGTGACCCTGCCCGCTGTCATGCCCGGAGTTATCAGCGGGTCGCTGCTGATGTTCATTCTGGCGCTGAATGAATTTCTGGTGAGCCTGCTTTTGACGGATGCACGCATCGTGACGCTGCCGGTCCAGATCTACAATTCCATCCGCTCCATCATCACGCCCGATCTGGCGGCGATCTCGGTGGTCTTCATCGCCTGCGCGGCGCTGGCGATCGTTCTGCTCGATCGCCTCGTCGGTCTTGAAATCTTCCTCAGATCCAAATGATGCAGAAGCCGGCGCGATGCACTGGCGAAACGGGAAAACAGCCATGTCAGACGTCTCCTTTCACGATCTCTCCACATTGGATGCGCCAAGCCGCGCAGCGCTCCTGCGCCGGTCGGAGACCGACCTCTCCGGTTTCATGGAAACGGTGAAGCCGATCATCGAGGCGGTTCGCGTCGAGGGTGACGCCGCCCTGGTGCGTTACGCGCGCGAACTGGACAAGGCGGATTTGGACGAGAGCCGCCTGAAGGCAACGGAAGTCGAATTCAACGCAGCTTTCGATCTGGTTGAGGACGATGTCATCGAGGCCATCCGATTCGGTATCGACAACATCCGCCGCTTCCACGAAGTGCAGAAACCGGAACCGATGTGGCTAAAGGAAATGCGCCCCGGCGCCTATGCTGGTGACCGCTTCACGCCGATCCGCTCCGTTGCGCTCTACGTTCCCCGCGGCAAGGGCGCATTCCCCTCCGTGACCATGATGACGGCCGTGCCCGCCGTGGTCGCCGGCGTGCCGGAGATTGCTATCGTCACACCGCCGGCGCCAGATGGATCCGTGGATGCCGCGACACTGGTCGCAGCCCGCCTCGCCGGCGTCTCCAACGTTTACAAAGTCGGCGGCGCGCAGGCCGTTGCAGCTGTGGCCTACGGCACGCAGACCGTCAGGCCGGCGCTGAAGATCGTCGGTCCGGGAAGTCCCTTCGTGGTGGCGGCCAAGCGGCTTTTGTCCGGCACCATCGATCCCGGTCTGCCCGCTGGCCCGTCCGAGGCGGTCATCTTTGCCGACGAAACGGTGAAGGGCGGCCTGGCGGCGCTAGACCTTCTGGTCGAAGCCGAGCACGGTCCGGATTCTTCCGCCTACCTCGTCACGCACAGCCGCCGCGTGGCCGAAGAGGCCCTCGCCGCCCTGCCCGATCACTGGGCCCGCATGACCGAACAACGCGTCGCCTTCTCGAAAGCGGTGCTCACCGGCCGCTGCGGTGGCATCGTGCTCACCTCCTCGCTTGAAGAAAGCTATCGCTTCGTCAACGACTATGCGCCGGAACATCTCGAAATCCTGTCGACCGATGCCTTCGCCCATCTCGGCCATATTACGGAAGCTGCGGAAATCCTCATGGGGCCGCATACGCCGGTCTCGATCGGCAATTTCGGTCTCGGGCCTAATGCAGTTCTGCCAACAAGTCGCTGGGCGCGCACCTACGGACCGCTGTCGGTGACTGATTTTGTCAAGCGCTCGTCGATCGGCTACGTCACGGCGTCGGCCTATCCGGAATTTGCAAGACATGCCCGCACCCTGGCCCGCTACGAGGGCTTCTCCTCACACGAGCACGCGGTCTCCGATGTTCGCAAGGAATACCTGTGACGATGAAGGCGGCAAGACTCTATGCAGTGGGCGATATCCGGGTGGAGGACATTGACATCCCCGGCCCGCTTGCCCCCGGCTGGGTCCGGGTTGCTGTTGCCGCAGCAGGCATCTGCGGCTCTGACCTTCACAATTTTCGCACCGGGCAGTGGATCACGCGATCGCCGTCCGTAGCAGGGCACGAGTTCGCTGGTGTGGTAATGGAGGTCGGAGCGGGCGTTTCGCAATTTACTGAGGGCGATACCGTCGTTGCCGATTCCCGGTTCTGGTGCGGCGAATGCCCCGCCTGCCGAAGCGGCCGACACAACATCTGCCATCATCTCGGCTTCGTCGGAGAAATCTGCGACGGTGGCTTTGCAGAGCAGTCGGCATTGCCGGCACGGCTGCTGGTCAGGCACGATCCGGCGTTGGATCCGGCGATTGCGGCCATGGCCGAGCCGCTGGCTGTCGCCCTGCATGCGGTGCGACGGCAGGCGATTCCGTCCGGCGAGCCCGTTCTCGTTGTCGGCTGCGGTCCGATCGGCGGACTTGCGGCTCTTCTGCTGTCGCACCTGCATGATGGCCCTGTCCTCGTCTGCGACCGCAACGCGGATCGCGCAAGGCTGGTTGCGCGGGTGACCGGTGCCTCAAACGTCACCCTCGACACGGAATCCTTTCGCGACGCGCTTTCCGGACGGGTGCTTCGCTACGCCTTAGACGCGACGGGCAATATTGAGGTCCTGATGCGGGTTATCGCACATCTTGGCGGCGGCGGTTCACTGACACTGGTCGGCATCTCGCATGGTCGCATCGATCTCGACCCGAATATGCTCGTCGAGCGCGAAATCGCGCTCATCGGCTGCCATGCCTTTTCCAGCGAGTTGCCGGAAGCCGTCGCCATGCTGCCCGGACTGGCGGACGCTCTTGCCAAACTGATCGACCGGGAAATAGCAATCGAGGCCTTGCCGCAAACCTATGAACGACTCCTTGCCGGCAACGCGACGCGTCTCAAGACGATTGTCCGATTTGCCCGAAACGAGTGCCGCCCTTGACCCAATCCTCCGACGGAAAGCCGGCCGCGATGACTACCCTGTCCGACCATGCGAGCCCCCTTTACGAGAAGGTCAAGGACTACGTCCTCACGCATATCGGCAGCGGCGAATGGGACAGGAACCGCAAGCTGCCGTCCGAGCACGATCTGGTGGCGACGCTCGGCGTTTCGCGCATGACCGTTCACAGAGCGCTGCGGGAATTGACGTCGGAAGGTTATCTCCTGCGTATCCAGGGGGTGGGAACATTCGTCGCGCCGCCTAAGCCGCAATCGACCCTGATCGAGGTCGCCAACATTGCCACCGAGATAAGTGGGCGCGGCGGACAACATCGCGCCGAGGTCATTCTCATCGAAACCATACGGCCGGAAATCGAACTTTTGGCAGCCTTCGAGGCCGGTGGACAGATCCGCGTTGCCCATTCGATCGTCGTCCATTTCGACAACGGCATTCCTGTCCAGGTCGAAGAGCGCTTCGTCAACTCGGAGCTCGTGCCGGACTACGAGCGGCAGGACTTCGTCGCTATGACGACCTACGACTATCTGCAGCGCTCGACGCCGATGACCGAAGTGGAACACGTCATTTCCGCCATTGGAGCGGATGCCGAAACCGCACGGATGCTGAAGCTGGAAGAAGGGGCTCCCTGCCTGCTTCTTCACCGACGGACCTGGTCCGGTCCAAATGTCGCGACGGTCAACCGGCTTACCTATGCCGGCGACCGCTATTCCCTCGGCAGCCGTTATGCGCCGTCATCGCTGAAATACCGTCAAAAACTGGAAGATGAAAGATGACTGAAAACAACAGCAGGACATCGGACATTCGCCGGATGGCACGAACTGACGAGCCGACGGCGACGGCACTTCTCGGCAGCCTGCTTCTGGATCTGTTTTCGCTGAAGGCGGAGTCGATCCGCATCAACCGCGATCAGTACAGCCTGAATTCGTTGAACGGCTTTTTTGACGCTGATGGCCAGTCATTTTTCTTCAAGTTTCATCAGGAGGACGGTGAAGAGGCGATGTCCGGCGAATATTATCGCGCCGACATCCTTGCCCGCGCCGGGCTTCCGGTGGATCAGCCGGTCTATATGTCGGTTCTGCCCGGAGAACAGATACTCATCTACCGTCGGCGCAGCGATCCGCGCTTTTCCGATGTGCTGCGGGCGCTGGATCTCAACCCCGATCCGGTGGTGGAATCGAAGGCCGTTGCTGCCGAGAAGGAGCTTTCCGCCAGGGTGCTTTCCGTATACCTGGAAAGCCTGCATGTCGTAACGCCGCAGGAGGTGGCGGCCGAGCCGATCCATAGACTGTTCTATGACCGGCTGGTCGATCCGCAATCCGGCGCCATTCCCGGCGGACGCTACAAAACCTTTTACGTTGGCGAGCGGTTTCTTTTCCCGGGCGTCGATCTCGATTGGGAGGCTTTCTCTAAGGCCCGGATCGTGATCAATGGCCGGCGATATCGTCACAGCTTCGGCGAACTCTTCTACCTTGCGAGTATTCGGTTGAGGCCCGACCGGCTTGCCGACGCCGGTGGCGTCGTCGCGCACGGCGATGCGCACAATGCGAATGTCTGGTACACGGAGACGGATGACCGGGCGCAGCTGACCTATTTCGATCCGGCTTTTGCTGGGCAGAACGTTCCGACCCTTCTGGCTGAGGTTAAGACGACCTTCCATAATGTTTTCGCGCACCCGCTGTGGCTCTATGATGCCGCGGAAGCTGAGAAACGATATTCGGGACTTGCCCGCTACGAGGCCGGAACGCTTTTCTTGGAAACCGATTGGGATTTGAGCGCGGTGCGACGCAAATTATTGGATGTGAAGGCTGACAATTTGTGGCGGCCTCTTCTAAGCGCGTTGGATGCGCGTGGCATGCTTCCTGCGGATTGGCGTCGCGTCATTCGCCTTGCGCATTTTCTGTGCCCGACCCTTGTCATGAACATCAGGGCCGGGGCGTCGACTCACAATCCGACCTCTTCGCTCATCGCCATCGCCATCGCCGTGATGGTGGGTAGCGAACCGGAGACTGAAGACGACTTGATGTCACGGTTTCTGGATCGCATTGATCCGGCCTGATCAAACCGGGTCGAGTGGAGATATCGGCGGATTCTCGTAGAAAGCGACACCGTGTGCGGTGAGATGAAGTGCAGTTTCCATCAAATTATGGCTGAAACCGCACATCCCGTCGCAATGTTATAACGACCGATAAGGTTGGCTTATTAACTGTTTATTTCTTGAGCGGCGCATCGTAAGATCTAGCAGTAACTGGGAGGCAAAGACAGCGCTTTACCCCCTTCCCTGCCGCAGTTGCCTCGGTTTAGGCCGGTGCAGCGCCCCGCCAACATGCTTGAGCGCAGCACGGCATTTATTAGTCACTGCGTGCGGTTGCCCTATGACCTTGTCCGCGCGCCAATTCGACGAAGCGGCGTTTGATCTCATCGAACAGTGCCGGCGGTAGGGGGCCATAGTAGCCGGTCTCGGTATCGACAGGCCTTACATCTGGCCCCGGCCAGACAAATCGATTGCTCTCTGTCAAAACAATCCAGGATCGCTCGTCGTCCAGTCCGAGACGACGTTTCGTCGCTGGTGGAATCTCGATGGCATCTCCTGGATCAGAGGGTGGCGAATGCGTGATGGGTAGAACCCGCACGGCAGGGGTTCCATCCTCCAAGGTTGCGACGATAGCCAACACGAGCGCCGGGCGATCCTTGTCACCCTCTTCACGACCTTCGAGATGCTGCCAATGCCAGAGATACGAATATCGGAAAACCCATCCGACCTTCGGTTCAGTCGGCAGCATGCTTGTCGTTCAGCAGTTCGACGTTGAGATGGTCGAGACCTGGCTCCATAGTCGACGCTTCGATGCCGGCAAGGTCCTCGTCGCCAAGTGTTGTTGTCAGGTCAACGCGACGATCGCGTTTCGCCAGACGCAGATAATCCTCATAGGCGATCAAAACAGTGCGCGGTCGGCCATTCTTGGTGATAATTACCGGTTCACGTACGGCCGCATCCTGGTAGGCTCCGAAATTCTTGGAAACCGCCGCCGCGGTTACAGTTGATGCCATGGTCAAGCTCCTTTGTTCCGTAATATACGGGATTTCCGTGACATCTGCAAACACGGGTTGGACCAGGCGAACACGAAGTTTCCAGGCGTGTTAAAAAATCGACACGATCGCTGCCGTGCCGCCGATGGAGCGCGAGACGCTGGCCGAATTCCTGCCCCCTCGAAAACGACTTCATAGCGTAAGTGCTTTCGGCCTGAGCGGACGACAGCCTGGTCGATGTCCGCCACTAGGCCCTGCTGATGGCCTTTGTCTTTGGCTGCCGACGGCGCTAGGAGATGGCAAAATCGTCGTACAGAGGACTTGATTGTCGGGGAACCGGTTCACGCCGATCCCGTTGGGCAACCCCCTCCCCTGCCGTGGCACCCCATCCATCTCGGCTGCACCAGGACCACCAGTGGCGACAACCTAAACGAGAATGTCGTCGTGATCGCCCTGCCGGTATTCCCTCTGAAACTTTGAACGAGGCCGGCATCGAGAATGAGCCTATCGTCCCGAGCATCGATCAATGGGGAATTGTGGAACGACTTGCAGGGCCGCCGCAGTGTCTATCAATCTGATCCTGAATTCCCCCGTTGCCAGGCAGATCTCGCCCCATCGCATACTCTACCACGGCCTGCGGTCGAGCTATCTGATCAAACCCGCCAACCGCGATTGCTGAATGTTGGTGGGCAAGCAGCAATCGCCTTCATCGAACGATTGCCCAGGCGGCCGACTATTGTAACACCACAGAGCGTAAGATGGGTCCGGCGGCACGAGTGAATGTCTGAGCGCTGAGCACGCCATCGGGTGTATTGATCCAGTGAAACGGATCTTACTCTGGCGATATTGCTTCCACTCAACGAACCCCGGTCAGCGGCAATTTCTGCCCTGCCCCAAGCTTCAGCGCGGTCCATCAGCGAAGCCAACTCATGCTTCAAAATGTGCGTTCGTCGGAGGTCGTCCGCACGTTCGGCGTTGGTGCGGAGATCGTAAAAGGTGCCGATATCCGCGCCGGTTGCTTGCCGCGCCGCTTCCAGCTGGCCTTCAATTCGGCCAGTTCGACCTTTGTTTGGAAATAGCACTTCATGACCATGATCATCTCACGATCGTTCACACTGATTTCCATGGTTCCTCCTCACAATGTCCTGGAGCTCGAGCGGTGAACGACAAGAATGGCAAAAGATGGATGCATCCCGGTTCGCACCGTGATCGCGGTCAGCGAAACGTATATTTCGGTGCGGGAGGAGGCGAGGCAGGTTTCGACAAATGACCGACAGCTTGTGAGGAGGAGAGCTTCTCGGAGGAGGTGAACCGTTTCCGATACGCTAGAGATTAGCAGGTCGAGGAGCCAAGTCGACACTGGCGCCTGCGATTATAGCTCCCAAGACGAAGAAGGCCGGGTTAAGCCCCGACCCTCCACAATGTCGTTTTTTGAGGGGTCAGGCCTAAGCCGTAAGATTGTCCGCCGACATCTTTCCTGACTTGCGATCTTTCGTTAGCTCGTAGGTAATTTTCTGGCCATCAGCCAGACCACGCATGCCAGCCCGCTCCACCGCGGAAACATGCACGAAGACATCTGCACTGCCGTCATCTGGCTGGATGAAACCAAACCCCTTCGTTGCGTTGAACCATTTTACCGTACCAGTTGCCATTTCGGTTTTCTCCCATTGCTCTCATCAGACGAAGGCACTTTGGCTCGTCACTGTGAACTTAGGTGTTGAATGGGGAAATGGCAAAGCCGCGAGCTAATCCTCTCATCAGTTTTGTACTTGGCGCGGTCGACGCAGGCGACAGCCCAACGGGAGAAGCAGGCTTTGGGACTACGCGAGAACACAACGCTTTGGATGCTGTGGTAACGCTGCGTCGTGACGTCGAGGCAAGTATTCCGTGAGAAGCAGAAGTCGGAAGGTAGTGCTGCTGGCTAGTTGTCATAGCCATCGTAGGGTCGCAGAGAACGCAGCCATCGAACCGATAACGGCCGTCCTAGTTTAAACGATAGCTGATCGGATCTCCATGTACGTGGAGACGGCCACTCTCGTGGGTTCTAGTGTTTTGGGCAGCGAATATTGCATCCGACTATTTGGCGGCTCGTAGAACACGGTTTCTCTTTCTGACGGACTCGATTCTGAGCCTTGATTGAATGAAAGTTGGGACGGCGATGCTCTCCAAGCCAGCGCGAAGTGGCTAGTATTTTCCGCACTATCTCCAGCTCACCAGTTGCACGCGGCGGTGTCCCGCGCGCCATTACGTCTGTCGCGTAGTTGGTCGCACTTGGACTGCAGGATGCCGCCTCGCAGTATGCCACAAACACGGGATGAGGCGATCAGCCCGCGCGTCGTTATCGGCGCTATCGCCTAATAAACTGATTGTTCGTGCTCGCAGCACCGAAAGCACTGTGCCTCCGGTGATGACGCGCCGATGATCGTGTCTGCTTTCTGCGAAATGGGGCACAAGAGCGTTAGGTTCTTGCCCACCGTATTGCACAAAAAAGGTGCCTCGCCGCGATAAGGTGGACCGCAGTCCGCAGCCACTTTAGGACGCTAGGAACGCGACAGCCTATGAATTGCAAGCCCTTTACTTTCGATGGACGGCCGGAAGCGTTAGTCATGTTGGAAGGATGCCGAGGCCGTTCTCAGCTGAGAACTTGATGTGCTTTGAGCGTGGCAGGCTTTGCTAGTCCAGACGAAGCTAGGGGAGGGCCGATGCAGCGAGTGGGACACGTAGCCCCGGAGTTCTCAGCTGAGAACTCAAGCACCGCAACGGGCACTTTTATTGCCAACCGTGGACTGGGCGAGCGGCGAACCCTCAGGATTGACGCTAGCAGACGCGAAGACTCTTGAGGTATACCCCATCGTGGAATGCGATCCGAGCGGATAAACCATTGGACGTTAAGGTTTTGTTAACCCATTTCTCCTTGACGGATTGAGAGACTCACGACAAATTCACGCTCGAACCAGACATAACGAGCAGTGAGCGTTTATCATGCCAACAAGCGCAAATACGATACATCAGCGTGAAGACGCGGGAGATTCGCTGACGGCGCTCGTCTCTGCCGACGCTGATCTTCTGAGTGCGCAATTGCAGCAGCTTAGGGCAAGAGCGTTTCCCCCGACAGCAGAAAAGCAACTTCGAAAATTTATGCCGGGCGAGGCCGCCAAACTGATCGGAATCAGTGACGCTTATCTTCGCCGGCTTTCCTTGGAGGGCGCTGTTCCGGAGGCCGAAAAAAATGGTGCCGGGAGACGATTGTATTCTCTCGAACAGATCCACGACATCCGCCGAATGCTTGCAGCAACCAAAAGGGAATACTCACCTGAACGTCGCAAAAACGAAGCTTTGCAGGTTATAGCGGTTACGAACTTCAAAGGTGGCTCCGGCAAGACTACAACCGCCGCACATCTCGCACAGTATTTCGCCTTGCGTGGCTATCGCACGCTCGCCGTCGATCTCGATCCACAAGCCTCGCTGTCAGCGCTTTTCGGTATTCAGCCAGAGTTTGACCTCGGACCGAACGAAACTCTCTACGGTGCTATTCGCTACGACGATCAACAGCGCCCCCTCAATGAGATTATCCGCAGAACATATTTTGCTAATCTCGATATTGTTCCTGGCAATCTCGAACTTCAAGAGTTCGAACATGACACTCCGCGGATATTGAGCGAGCGGGGTCGCAACCAGGAAAGGATGTTTTTTGCACGGGTGTCTATGAGCCTGGACTCCGTCGCCGATCAATATGATATCGTGGTGCTCGATTGCCCACCCTCGCTCGGCTACCTCACGCTATCGGCACTCTGTGCCGCCCGAAGCGTTTTGGTGACAATCCATCCCCAGATGTTGGATGTAGCGTCGATGTCACAATTTCTTCACATGACGGCCGGCCTTTTTGAGGTTGTCGAGAGGGCAGGGGGGAACGCCAGCTATGATTTCTTCCGCTACGTGGTCACGCGCTACGAACCGAGTGACGGCCCCCAAGGGCAGATCGTCGGTCTCCTAAAGAGCCTTTTTGGAGAAAGGGTATTGACCAACGCACTTTTAAAGTCGGCTGCAATCTCCGATGCCGGGCTGACGAAGCAGACACTTTACGAAGTCGGAAGAGAGAATTTCACGCGATCGACCTACGATCGCGCGATGGAAGCAATCGACGGTGTCAATGGAGAGATCGAAGGTCTCGTGAGAAAAGCATGGGGTCGTACACCATGAGTAAACGTCGTGACGCAATGAAGGAAATGATGGCTCCTATCGTGGGGATGCCAACGGCGGAACAACGCCCTGTGCTGAAGCCAGTCGTTCAATCAGGCGCGCTTAAATCCATGAACCTCGCTTTCGAGAGTTTGTCTCATGACGCGGAGGAAGCTGGTGTGCTACGCGAGCAGTTGGCGTCGGGGCACTCCATCGTCGATCTAAATGCTGCTGATATCGAGCCGTCATTCATCCGTGATCGTCTCGACGGTTTTGAGTCGGAAGACTTCAACGACCTCAAGAACAGTATATCCGAACATGGGCAACTCTTGCCAATCCTGGTTCGACCCAGTCCGGAGAAACCAGGCCAATACCAGATAGCGTTCGGCCATCGTCGCGTCGAAGCGACCCGCCAGCTAGGGATTCCGGTCAAGGCAATAGTGCGCAAACTGTCGGACAACGACCTGATCGTTGCACAGGGCAAAGAGAATCTCGAACGAAAAGACCTGTCTTTTATTGAGCGCGGCCTATTCGCAGCCCGACTAGAGGATCGGGGCGTTGGCCGCGATGTCATCCTGGCAGCCCTATCGAGCCATAAGGGTAATCTTTCGACAATGATCTCACTCGTACGACGGTTGCCAGAAGAACTTGTGACTGCAATTGGAGCGGCTCCCAAAATCGGCAGGCCCCGATGGGAAAGTCTAGCTGCAAATTTAGAGCAGGGCGGGAGCGATTGGACATCCGTTCTACGTGATAAGTCCTTCTCTGGCCGCTCGAGCGACGAGAGATTTGAAATTGTTTTGCGTGCAACGACCATCACCAAAACCAAAGACGAGCCGATAGAGCTCGTGGGACGGAATGGTAAGGTATTTGCACAGGCATTGATGAGCCCAACAAAGACGAAGCTGATCGTCGATCAAAAAGTTGCTCCGGAGTTTGGAGCATACCTCGTTGCACGTCTACCCGACATGTATCAGGCCTTCCTGGATCAGGAAAGCAACTGAACTAGTGCCCGAATAATAGGAGTAATCGCAAAAGAAAAAGGCCCCCAAACGTTGCCGTCGTGGAAGCCCTTCTCGAAGTTCTAGCAGACAGAGAATCGCATTTCCCCGAATCACAGTCAAGAGTCTTTGGCATCGTTTTGGTGAGCGGATTTCTTTTGCCTTTTGAAAGGTGAAGGAAATGCAGAGTGGAAGTGTGACGACGCCCTTTGGGCGGCGGCCAATGACGCTTGCCTTGATCAGGGGGCAGCTGGAGACAGCGGGCGCCAAGCACGACAGGTCGGTCGACAAATGGAAAATCTACCGTGACGCCTGCGATGCCCGCACCATTCTGGGCCTGCGGGACCGTGCCCTGGCGGTTCTCAACGCCTTGCTGACGTTTTATCCGGAGACCGAACTGAGCGACGACGAAAACCTCGTGGTGTTCCCGTCGAATGCGCAGCTGACAGCACGCGCCAACGGTATTGCCGGCACGACACTTCGCGAGAACCTGGCACTGCTGGTCGATGCCGGCCTGATCCACCGAAACGACAGCCCGAACGGCAAGCGTTATGCCCGCAAGGGCAGGGACGGGGCGATCGAAACCGCCTATGGCTTCAGCCTGGCACCGCTTCTTGCCCGCGCCGAAGAGTTTGCGCTGATGGCGCAGGATGTCGCCGAAGAGCGACGGCGCCTCAAAATCCTGAAAGAACGGATTTCATTGCGCCGTAGAGATATCCGCAAGCTGATCTCTGCCGCCATGGAGGAGGGGGCTTCCGGTGACTGGGGCATGGTTGAAGGCCACTACATCGCTGCTGTGGGGCGTCTTTCGAAGGCAAAATCCGGTGAGGAACTGTCCGGATGTGCCGAGGAACTCGACCTTCTGCATGAAGAAGTGATCAACCTGCTGGAACTTCAGCTGATTTCAGAAAAAACCGTCACCATTGATGGCGAATACCGTCAGCACATACAGAATTCAAAAACCGAATCCAGCTATGAACTTGAACCTCGCTCTGAAAACGAGCAGGGCGAACCGGCCGTGCCACACAACCAGCCGAAGCGGGAGACGCCGCAGGTGTTTCCGTTGGGACTGGTGTTGCGGGCCTGCCCGGAGATGTCCGCTTACGGGCAGGGGGGCAAGATCGAGAACTGGCGCGACATGCGCACCGCTGCCGTGGTGGTGCGATCGATGCTTGGCGTCAGCCCGTCGGCCTACGAGGAGGCCTGCGAAGCGCTCGGGGCCGAGAATGCCGCGGTCGCGATTGCTTGCATTCTCGAGCGGGCCGGGCACATCAACTCGGCCGGCGGCTATCTGCGGGATCTCACGGCGCGCGCGCGGCGAGGGGAGTTTTCCATTGGACCGATGCTGATGGCGTTGCTGCGGCTCAACGGATCGGTGCAGCAGAAAACCGGCTAAGGACGGCGGACGCAGACTTCAATAGTTTCGGTTGAGGACGAACAGAATGAGCTCACAGTACGATATGTTTGAGATCGAACAGCGCCCGGCGCCAACGGAAAATCGTCCCGGACCGCGCCGGCCGGTCGGCATGTCGGAAGACGATATGGTTCGCTACCTCCAGGCAACCGGTCGCTATCGCATTCTCAGCAAGCTTGAACCCCGGCGTATCGTCACCGGCGTCGATGATGCATTTCCGCTACGTGGAATTGTTCTCGATACCGAGACGACAGGTCTCAATGCCCGAAAGGACGAAATCATCGAAATCGGTCTGGTGGCATTCAGCTTCAACGCGGTTGGCCAGGTGGGTGAGGTTCACACTGTTTATGGCGGGCTACAGGAGCCGTCAGGTCCGTTACCAGCCGAGATTACACGGTTGACCGGAATTACCGATGCTGACGTCGCGGGCCAGATGATCAATATGGCTCAGGTGAAGGCACTCGTCGGACCTGCGGACCTGATCATTGCCCACAATGCCGGGTTTGACAGGCCGTTCTGCGAAGCCTTTTCACCGATCTTTGCCGACAAAGCCTGGGCCTGTTCGGTTTCCGAGGTCGATTGGGCCGGTCGCGGCTTCGAGGGCACGAAACTTGGCTATCTCGTCGGCCAGGCGGGATATTTTCATGAGGGGCATCGTGCCGTCGATGATTGCCACGCGCTTTTGGAGGTGCTCGACCAGAAGGTTGAAGGTTCATCCGTCACGCCGTTCAGCGAACTCTATCGCGCAAGCCAGAAATCTCGCGTTCGCATCTACGCCGAGAACAGTCCGTTTGATCTCAAGGATCATCTGAAGGGCAGGGGATATCGCTGGTCGGATGGCAGCGATGGTCGCCCGAAATCCTGGTGGATCGAGGTTGACGAGCATCTTGCCGATGACGAACTGACCTGGCTACAGACCGAGATCTACAGGTACGACGCCAATCCGCTGATGCGGAGGCTCTCGGCGTTCGATCGATTCAAGGCGTGAGACTACGCCTCCTCGGCGTTTAGCAGGGCAGCCGTCTGCGGTACTTTGAGGCGCCACCGGGCGGTCGACAACAAACGCAGTTTTCATCAACACCCCGGGGATATACCGTCGGATACGTGCTGTGAACGCGATGGATACCGGTGTAGTAACATGACAACTCGATCTTACTCAGCTCCCGTGCGCTATTTTCTCGGTTTGGGCGTGAAAATAGTCTATATGCTCGCGGTTGTGCTGTTGGCTGTGCAGGTCTATTTGGGTGTGCTTACTCTTGAACACATGAAAGGCGAGTTGATCGATCGCTTCTATGGCCAGGTGATCCCGATGATCGCAATTGGCGACATTGGAACGCCGGAAATGAAGTCGGCGATTTTGGCAAATGATCGGGCCAGATTTGATGTTGCGGTCGAGAAACTGGTCGAAACACAAGGGTTGTTCGGCAAAATCGTCAGTGGCGTTGAGGCAGCCGAAGATCTGATCAAATGTCATCGGAGATTGTTCTGCACGATCGACAACTATCAGAGTTTCGAACCGACTATTTATGGTTTCTGGTTCACTTTCCACGGCTCCATTGAAACGCGTCGGGGTACTTATTTGCCGTCATCTTTCGGTTCGATTCTTGAGGCCGAAGCAAAACGTATCAAGGAGAACCACCGCGAAATTGGCGGTCTTCCACAGTAAATCGGCCGCCTGACCGCGCCATGGATCGTCAATGCGCCTATGAATAGCCGCATCTTCGAAGCATGGATCGAAACACAACTTGTGCCGACACTATCGCCCGGCGACGTCGTTATCCTCGACAATGTCGGCTTCCACAAAAGCGAGCGGGCCGAGCAACTCGTCAAGGCAAAAGGGGGCTGGCTTCTCTTCCTGCCACCCTATTCGCCGGACCTGAATCCGATCGAAATGGCCTTCTCAAAACTCAAGGCGCTTCTGCGAAAGCGAGCCGCAAGAAGCTTCGACACCATCACACAGGCGATCGGCGGCATCATCAGCCTCTTCTCGGTCGCTGAATGTCGAAACCTCTTCAAGGCAGCAGGATATGAGGCGGAATAAATGCGACACGCTTTAGCCAGGCGCACGAGATCCGAGGGCCCGCAGGGCAACTCCCTTCATCACACAATAAAGAAATCCGCGTTTGTCAGCGACAAGTCGGAGCTCAGCGTCGCGAAGTGTATGCCCCCGCCGGCTTTGCTGCCGTTGGCGTCATAGTAGAGTTTGCCTGTGTCCTTCTCGTAAATGATGCGGTCGTTGCTATCGCCGGCAAGGCCGGTCAAATTCGACGCGAAGGCACCTGCTGCGAGCGTGCCCAGAGCAGTCAGCGTCGTGAAGATGGCGTTCTCCAGTCGCATCGTGTCAGCAGCAGCGTTGAAATCACTGATCCGATCAACGTTTGTGGTAGCGTTGAGCGCGGTGTTGAAGACGAAGTTGTCGCTACCAGCGCCTCCGATGAGCGTGTCGTTCCCAGTCCCGCCACTCAGGGTGTCATTGCCAGCGCCGCCGTTGAGCACGTTGATCGCGGCATTGCCGATGAGCACGTTGCTAAGTGCATTGCCGGTGCTGTTGATGTTGCCGGAACCGAGCAAGGTCAAGTTCTCGACCGAGCCCAGAACATGGGCCGTATCGGCAAGGCTGAAGTTGATTGACGACTGGACAGTGTCGCTGCCAGTCGATCCGGCGATGCTCTCATTGACGATGTCAGATGCATTGTCGACGACATAAACATCGTTTCCAGCCAGCCCGCGCATGTTGTCGGCGCCAACGCCGCCGTTGAGCACGTTGATCCCGGCATTGCCGATGAGCACGTTGCTAAGTGCATTGCCGGTGCCGTTGATGTTGCCGGAACCGAGCAAGGTCAAGTTCTCGACCGAGCCCAGAACATGGGCCGTATCGGCAAGGCTGAAGCTGATTGACGACTGGACGGTGTCGCTGCCAGTCGATCCGGCGATGCTCTCATTGACGATGTCAGATGCATTGTCGACGACATAAACATCGTTTCCAGCCAGCCCGCGCATGTTGTCGGCGCCAGCGCCGCCGTTGAGCACGTTGATCCCGGCATTTCCGGTGAGCACGTTGTTGAGGGCGTTGCCGGTGCCGTTGATGTTGCCGGAACCGAGCAAGGTCAAGTTCTCGACCGAGCCCAGAACATGGGCCGTATCGGCAAGGCTGAAGCTGATTGACGACTGGACGGTGTCGCTGCCAGTCGATCCGGCGATGCTCTCATTGACGATGTCAGATGCATTGTCGACGACATAAACATCGTTTCCAGCCAGCCCGCGCATGTTGTCGGCGCCAACGCCGCCGTTGAGCACGTTGATCCCGGCATTGCCGATGAGCACGTTGCTAAGTGCATTGCCGGTGCCGTTGATGTTGCCGGAACCGAGCAAGGTCAAGTTCTCGACCGAGCCCAGAACATGGGCCGTATCGGCAAGGCTGAAGCTGATTGACGACTGGACGGTGTCGCTGCCAGTCGATCCGGCGATGCTCTCATTGACGATGTCAGATGCATTGTCGACGACATAAACATCGTTTCCAGCCAGCCCGCGCATGTTGTCGGCGCCAGCGCCGCCGTTGAGCACGTTGATCCCGGCATTTCCGGTGAGCACGTTGTTGAGGGCGTTGCCGGTGCCGTTGATGTTGCCGGAACCGAGCAAGGTCAAGTTCTCGACCGAGCCCAGAACATGGGCCGTATCGGCAAGGCTGAAGCTGATTGACGACTGGACGGTGTCGCTGCCAGTCGATCCGGCGATGCTCTCATTGACGATGTCAGATGCATTGTCGACGACATAAACATCGTTTCCAGCCAGCCCGCGCATGTTGTCGGCGCCAACGCCGCCGTTGAGCACGTTGATCCCGGCATTGCCGATGAGCACGTTGCTAAGTGCATTGCCGGTGCCGTTGATATCGGCAGAGCCAGTCAAGGTCAGATTCTCGATACCTGAAAACGAAGCGAGCGAACGTGAAATTGTTGATGTAATGGAGTCAGCGGTCCCCGAGCTATCAATGATTAGGTCGATACCGGAGGCTTCGTTGTCGAGGACGTAGGTGTCATTGCCGTCGCCCCCATCAAGTCTATCGGATCCAGTTCCCCCACTCAGCACGTCGTTTGAAGCGTCAGGCCCACCAAATAAAAAGTCATTTCCGCCGAGGCCAGACAGCGAGTCGCTCCCCCAACTGCCATGTATCTCGTCTTGATCAGCAGTACCAACAAGGCTGTCATTCAGCGCGGTGCCCACCACTAAATTCGCAGTGTTCGAATAGGTGGGGGCAAACAAGAAATAATACGATCCCGTTTCAACAAAGCTATTGCTAGAGACGGTAAACATCACCGTGCTGCTATCGGCGGCAACGAAGGTTCCACTCTCACCGCTAGGCAAGACCTCATAAGAGAGGGTGTCATAGTTGGCGCCCTTTAGTTGCGCGAACAAGTCTGGAACCGCGGACTGGTATTCGTAGTAGTAGCGCTGCCCAGCCACAGTGGAGACGAGAAACCCGTCTTCGTCACCAGCTATTTCCAGCTGACCCGTTACAATCGTGTTGTATGAAAGTGAGGGTGCCGTAGCCCAATTCGCCGAATAGTCGTCCGGAACACCCGATGCGTAAGAGAGTTCGCTCTGGAGGTAGTAAGATCCTACGTTACCTCCGCCAGCAACCTGGACGAAGTGCAGACCAGAAGTGCTTGGAGTGTAGAACAGCGACTCAACAGTGTCTCCAGTTACGGGGACTGTAACCGAAGTTCCTAGAAGGTTTTCCCCGCTTGGGGAATACAATCTGAAAAACGCATCTTCGTTTGATATTCCAGATGGAAAATGATTACCGTTTAGGTAGAAATGATACTCGATACCAGCAACTAGATAAACACCGAATGCATCGAAGTCCAAAACGGATTCTATTGTTCCTGTGGCAGGCGCGCCGTTTGTCAGATAGAGAAAGGTATTTGTGCCGCTAGAACCATCGGCCAGTTGCTCATTGGAACTCATATTCTTCCATTTCGTTGACTAAACGGTTATTCTTGAAACGCTCACGGCGACGTCATCTGTCGCTCCTCGTCTCCAAGGTTGCGACTGTGTGGCTCGACGGGTTGTGTGGGGTCCCCACCCGAAGACAGATATCCTTCAAGTCGGCTCAAATTGGTAGTGGCATTTTCTGACAGCTAAAACCACACGCCTTCGCGCGCGTCTGGCAGAAACGTAAGATAGACTCGCTGCGGCGAGCGAGCTTGCTCATCGTCGCCAATTGATTGCTCTTTGCTGCCGATCAGGGCTCCGCCTACTCCTAACAAGAGCAATCGGACGGTGAGCCGCCCGCCGTTGACAACGCGAGCAACTGTCGTCGCCTTATCCTGCCTATATTTTCTTGTCCTCCTCTCCGCGCCCCGTCCTTTTCGACAAATCGGCAGCTAATTGGTCCATGGCGGCTTCGATTTCGTCCTCGCGTTCAGCGGCCTCGCCGTGCCAATTCTGAACGCCTCGTCTTCCGCCTCCAGCCGGGCTTTCTCCCGGTGATAGGCTTCCGCCCTCCGGGGTACGTTGTAGATCCCCCGCACGATATGCTTCGCGATCGCTTCCGGGCTGTCCCAATCCGGATCGTAGCCTCTCTGTCCGGGCATTATCCTCGCCATTCGCTTGTTCCTTTCTTCAATCACTCGGAAGCAGCGCAAAGTGCCGACTCTGATGTGAACAATCCGTCCAGCATGGGCGACCTGGAAATCCGATTTCCTGAGAAACTGACAACGCGAGGAATGTCGGGGGCATTGGTGGGGATCTTGAATGTGGATTTGGCCATCGTCGTCTCCCTGTTCCGGTTCATCAGGAGCGAGGGCAAGGGACGGTGGTGCAGGATCAGCCCGTTTGGTTGCCGTCTGGCCACATCCCCTTGCGGGTCACCACCTTGCCCGGGCGGGCAGGTTGGCGAGGGCTTTCGCCCCGCTCTTGATGCTGGCCCTGAACATATTCAACGGGGTAGAATTGTCAATCCGGACCTCGGGGCCGTGCGTGAACTCCTTCCCTGGTTGAGCACTGTCCGCACTCGCCGCTGTCATGATGTTACGACGATCCGCAAAGGTGTGGCGGGCGGCCGAACACCCGTCGAGGGAAGACAGTATCAGGCGGTCGGGCCGTGTGACCGTCAGGGAAACTCTTCAGCGGTCGCTAGAATTTCCTTCGAGGGCGTTCCGTAACTTACAAGCTTCACGTCAAGGTCGAAGGTCTCCGTCAATCTGAAGGCTCGCCGCATGGCGCCGTGAATCCAACTTTCGGAGTTGCCGAAAACGCCTCCGCCGAGAAACGTCAGGAAAACGACCTTCGATCCGTCGCGGTGCGCGTTCAGAACCGCAGCCCACAAAGTAGCCTCGTATGCAGCCTCCAGGACCAGTGACGCGAACAATTCCCAAAAAGGAGATCGTACGCCGTAGGCAACCGGGAGCGCCGAGCAGAGCGCTTGTGAAACTTGTGGTCGGTTCGGTCCAACGGCTTCAGTGGCTTCCACACCGCTATGTACCCCGATGCGCAGCTTTCCACGCAGGGTATCGATCTCGTCTGGCGCAAGACTTCGGAGATGTCGAGTGACTGCATCGAGGCCCCGTTCACTGCACAACGCATAGCCGTTCTTCATCGTCCAAAGATCGCTGACGGGAAGTTTGGTCCCAGCACTCAATGCCGCGCCAAGGGCAGCGAGCCCGTCGAGTTGCCTGTTGGCGGTCTGGCCCTCGCCCCCGTCGATTGGAACGAAGTAGTTCCGGTAAATGGTCGCAGCGCCCGCTGCGATCGCGCAAGCCGGCCCTTGGGTATGGTCGTGTTGATATCGGGTCACGCCATCCTCGGGCGTCACCTCTGGCCCCGTCATTTCAAGTAGATTAAACTGTGACGCAACTTGAAACAATGCGCCGGCATTTTCCGGGGCCCGATGCATGCTCCGTACATCGCCGGTCACGACCCTTGTCCGAAGCCGACCCGGCAAGCCGCGGCGAGAGGCTGCCCTCTCGCGCAGATCTTGGAGGGAAATCAGTTCAAGCTTGCCAGCCGCATAGCTGGCACCATTGACCTTCGAGCGTAATCGGCCGTCAACGACCTCAAGCCGGGCACGGGTTTCCTGGTAGCCAGTCTCGGGGAACCCTGTGAGCTGTTCGAACCAATCCATCATCCGTTCCCCCCTTCTTGTTAGGTCTTCGAGCGAATGCCCAGGACGTAGTCTTCTTGATCCGACGTCTCGATTGCCCCCGGACGAACGGCGCGTACTTGCCTGATCGCGGTCGCCGGCTCCATGCCGAGTTCGATGAGAAGACGGGCTCCGATCGTACCGGCCCGTCCGAGGCCGCCGCGGCAGTGAACCACAACATCGCGTCCGCTGCGAACCAGTGCGGATCTGGTCACCGGCAACGTCCCATTGCCGCTCGAACTCTGCGTCCGGCGTCAATACGTCGCCAATCGGCAGGTGGAACCACAGCATTCTTCTGCGAAGGACCTCTTCGCCAAGGTGTTCCACCCGAAGGAGAACCAACTCCTTCTGCTCCACCAAAGTAACGACCGCGGCGGCTCCCCAGTCGCGGATCGCATCGAGATCGATATTCAGATCACGATCCCAATAGCCGCTCATGGCTTGCCGGTCGTATTTCCCCGGACAGAAAGTGATGCCCACACGTCCGAACGTCGGACCTGCAGACACAGCGGCGATCTGCAATGGATGCGTCAAAGATGTTCTTTTCATTCGATGCGCACCTTCTCCGCTATTCGCTCTAGTTAGGGTGGTATCGCTGATCCTTACTGCCAGGGGAGGTTGCCTGACGCCCTGCGCGGTGAGTCAGGTTGAAATTGGTTGATTGAAGAACGCTTTGAGTCGTTCCAGGTCATGTTTGCTGACGTGGACTCCGGTCAGATGGACAATGCCCGATGCCCTGTATCCACCGAACTCTCCTTCCACAGCCAGGCGATTGCCTTTCTGCCCGAGCAAGGCGGTTTGGCCTTTTGTTTTAGTGAGCTGTTTGAAGGTTGCTAGCCCGATCACGACCAAGTGCTGGGGCCGCAGTACTGCAATAATCCTCTGCACTCTTTCGAAACTAAATTTCTCCAGTTCGCGCCTTAACCCCGGCGGGACAGAATGCCATGCTTCCATAGTCGGGGCGCGAAAAAAGATCATATTGAGCCCCGTATGCTCGACCGACTGTATCGCGAACACGTGTTGAAGTTTTTTCGCCAATGGCGCCTTCGCATTCGCATGCCATGATTGATCTGGCCAACTGTCATGCTGACCTTCATAACTTTCATCCTTCCACCCCCCGGGCTGAAACCCGATGAACATGTAGGGCGCGCGAACTACGGGCGGCCCATAGAGAATTCGGAAGCCCAATGCCGCCGATCCGAGGCCTGGCGCAAGTTCAGCATACCGGCTGCGTGTTTCTTCATAAATTTTGCGGCAGATAGCCTCGGCCTCCAGGGTGTCGCTCGCCGATGCGGGCGAGGGCAGGGCAACGGGGTCAGCATCGCGCCCCACTAGGTTGCCTTCAGGGAGGGTGGTATTCTGCGACGGAGGAATGGTAATTTCCGTGGGCCGCGTGTTATCTCCTTCTATGGGAGGAGGAGGAGTCCACGTGTCTGAGCCGCCAGACGGGTCATCTCGATGACGACTACCGCCAGCCTGTCGGGCAGCAGCTAGGACCGAAGCACGCCTGAGTATTCTCGGCAAAAGGCCACTCTCAAACGCAGAATCCAGTGCTCCCTCCGAAAAACGGTCCGCCCTGATCACGACTGTCAACATTTGCGCCAGTTGCCGCACAGTGGCCTTCTCAATCTGGCCGGGCTCATCGAACAGACGACGCGCTTCTTTGCCCCCTTTCCATTCAAACCAAGTGAAATCAGCGTCCAGGACCCAGTGGCCCTCATACGCCGCCTCCAGGAAAGCTTGAACCTCGTCCGACATGTCAAAAAACGGCATCTGATATTCGCCGTCCGCATTCGGCCCCCCGCCCCACTCACCGAATATAAATCCGGGGGCGCCGAATTTCTCCGCAAACGGGGCTATCGCTCCAAAATCCGGAGACGGAACCCTGCGGCGGAGTTCCACGATCGGTTTGTCCTGGCGTTGGGCCTTTTGAACCCATGATCGGAACCCCAACCCCCAATCGACAAACAGAAGGCCACTGTAGGCATCAAGGCGCTCATCGCGATCGAGCGTGTACAAAAGCAGACCGTCGACGTTCTCAGCCGAAACCGGATCGATCGTGCCGCGTGGTACGACACCGCGATCAACAACCAGATAGAGGCCGGTGAACAGCGTCTCGCCGGAAGGAGTAGCGACGAAACTGGCGAGCCGTGATCCTATCGGGAAAAGATCTCTGCTTTGGATTCTCTGGTAAAGTTCCAACCCCTCCGGATCAGTTCGCCAAAGGCTGTACGGTGTGCGGTCGCCGCTTTTCGCTCGCCCATCATGATGGCGAACGAGTAGTACCGTATTGGGATCGATGGTCTCGGCCCGGAGGATTGCGTTGAAAGTGATCATTTCTTGATCCGCCACCGGCCGGATGACCGGCACTTCGGGGCAGATTGACGCTAGACACAGATATTGGCAAGCTCGAACCTCTTGCCAGCGATCAGATAACTCGAAGACCGGTCGGTACGTCGCGTGCCGAATACTCCAAGCTGGTGTTCGCCAAGACGCACCTCTTCCTTGGTTTCCGCTGGGAATTCACGCGCCGCCTGTCATGCCGGCGCAGGATCGAAGGCCGGGGCGGTTTGGCCCTTGGCGACCTGGTGCATGTTGGTCCCGAAATCGATCATACCGACGTCATTATCGCAGACGTCGGCCAGAAATCGACATAGAGAGATGACGGAGCTTTCAGTCAAGTTGCAGCTCCCGAGCTTCGGGATTTCACATGGTAGGACAAGCCAAATGAGATGCCTCGAGGCACTAGCAGGGGAGGCCGGGGACGCGCCGTCTCCCATCAACACCCGGAAAAGCTAGAGATGAAAAGCAAAAACATCACGAGACGGTTTCAGCGTGTTGGCGAATAGTCACGGGCCATACGGGAAGATAGTCGTTAGGTGGTCGGGAAGACGAAGGATGTGCGGAACAACGGCCCGCGTTACCCGTTCATTACGCAGAACAATTGCACGCTTAGGACATGCACGCATGACCGACACCGGGACTAAGGTACGACAGCAACGAGGCCAGCCGTATGGCTTGGACGAATTCCGTCAGCACTATGGTTTGAGTTGGAATGAAGCTCGCGAGCTGTTTATCAAGTTCGGGCCATCGAAAATCGATCTCGATTTGTTGATGAGAGCCAAAGGACGATTGCCCGCTGAGTAGACAGGCCATGTACACGGGAGCATGTTGGCGAGGTCGAGACATCCCTCGTTGGGTATCGAAGCAATCAGCAAGGTCCCGCCCGACAACAGCCCGCCAGTTCCTTGGAGGATGGCTGGCATTTCTCGTGGAACTAACGCCCTGTATTAGAGTTTACTAATTGTGGTGCCGATCCTTCGACGCCGCTGCTTTCAGGCTATATTTCAGCCGCGGAAGCGAGCCAGTGGCTGCCCCAACACCACTGGCTCACTCTACGGAATACGAACACTCGCGTCGGCTACCCCATCACTAGATCACGAAGAAATCAGCGTTGGTGAGTGTCAGATTGGCGCTCAAGGTGGCGAAGTGGATGCCCCACCAGCGCCGCTGCCGTTGGCATCATAGTAGAGCTCGCCAGTGTCCTTTTCGTAGATGATGCGGTCGCTGCTGTCGCCGGCAAGACCGGTCGAATTCGACGCGAAGGCACCGGATGTAAGCGTCCCCACCGCAGCCAGTGCCGTGAAAATGGCGTTCTCCAGTCGCATCGTGTCGGCGGCGACATTGAAATCACTGATCCTGTCGACATTCGTGGTCGCGCTCAGGGTCGATCTGAAGTCAAACCGGTCCGCGCCGGCGCCGCCAGTCAGAGTATCATTGCCGCCATAGCCGATGAGGATGTCGTTGCCATTGCCTCCGCTGATCGCGTTGGCACCAGCGCTGCCGTAGAGGGTGTCAGTGAAGTTTGAACCGGAAAGGTTCTCGACCGACACGTAGGTGTCGCCCTTCGCATCGCCAGTATTGATAGACGGAGATGTCAGGTTGGCAACGACGCCCGCCGTCGCTGTAGAATAGGACGCACGATCTGTGCCGCTTCCGCCATTGAGAGCGTCGGCACCACGGCCGCCGACGAGGGTGTCGTTGCCGTTGCCGCCGGACAGAGCATTGTTGAAGGTGTTGCCCGTGAGAACATTGTTGAGGTTGTTGCCCGTGCCGCTGAGCGCGGTCGCGACATTGACCAGCGTCAGGTTCTCGACTGCAACAAGGCCACCGACGGCGAGCGAACGGCTGATCGTCGATGTAGCGCTGTCGATACCACCGGCATCGATGACCGTGTCTGAGCCGTCTTCGAGCACATAGACATCGTTGCCGAGGCCACCGTCGAGAATGTCGGTGCCGAGGCCGCCGGTGAGGGTGTCGTTGCCGCGATAGCCGAACAGCCGGTCATTGCCGCCGAAGCCGAACAGCCGGTCATTGTCGACGACCGAGGCGAATTCGGGATAGTCGTTGCCCTCGATCGTGTTGGCAAGGTTGTTGCCTTGCAGGATGTCGTCGAAGCTGCCGCCCGCAAGGTTCTCGATCGAGATATAGGTGTCCAGGCTCGCTTCGAACGTGTTGATGGACGGATTGAGCAGGCTGGCGGTCACACCGGATGCGCTTGCATCGTAGGACGCGGTGTCACTGCCGGCACCACCGTCGAGCGTGTCACCGCCGGTCTTGCCGACCAAGGTATCGTTGCCAGCGCCGCCCTCCAACTTGTTCGCGAAGCCATTGCCATACAGATAGTCGGCAAAGTTCGAGCCGATGACGTTCTGGATTTTGATATAGACGTCCCCGACGGCCGCACCCTTGTTGTAGCCGGGCGCTTCGAGTTCCACGACAAGGCCAGGACCTCCTGCTGCATAGTTGACAGTATTGGTTCCGCCTCCGCCGTCGAATGTGTCGGCTCCAGCGCTGGTCATGAACACATCGCTGCCATCAAAGCCTAGCAGGCGGTCCGCTCCGGCAGAACCGGCCAAAATGTCATCGCCAAAGAGCACCAGAACCATGATGGTCGCGAACTTCCCGTCCTTGAACAGCGTCCATGCTCCGGGGGTCATTTCTATCGACGTGGTGATGTAAAGGTTCGGGAACAGGCCGTAGTCGACACTGTCGACCGCGATCGCGGAAATATGCCCCGCGTAGTTGGCCCCGCCGATTTCACTGTTGAAGATGCCGACCGCCGACAACCAGGTCTTGACGTCAAGGGACTGGATATCGAACGTGGAGGTTGTGGCTGCATTCACTAGCGGATTGGCCAGATTCTGGATGTGATCCATGTTGGTCGCTTCGAGACACTGGACGATAGCCATTTCAAACTCCCTCGTTTGATCGTGTCATTGCCAGCCCGGCGCGCCAGTCATTCCGTCGACACCCGCCTCGGTTATGCTGTCCGCATTGCGGGCTGCGACTTTCCGGTCCACCAGCATATTCCGGCATCTGCGTGACAAAGGCCAGTACCGAAGAGGTGCATAGCCTGGAGCACGGCAATGGCGAGATGGCTAGCGTGGGCCGAGAATCGCGACGGGCAGGCTGTTCTATGCGAACAGGTGTGCTACGCCTTTTGGCTGATAATCGTACTCAGTTGTCCAGGCTCAGCCCTGTCGCTCCATCGATCTCAAACCGGCCAAGCCTTGGCGCTGCTTGAACATCGTTGGATGCGCTATTCTCACTGTGCGTGCCGCCCCATCTTCCGTCTCAAACCTTGACACGTGCGCCCATCCCGTCACACTCGGCTGTCCACGCGATATGAATTGCAACCTGCCGGGGGGTGAACCGTGAGTAAGTCTGACCAAATCAGGTGGGCTCGTATTGAGAGTGAACATGGCGCAGGTCGCCTACTATCACGACACGAGCGAGGGTGTGATTTTGTATTTTTCGACGCCCCATAACGACCAGCTGCGGATCAAGGTGCTTGAGGATCTTGCCCAGGTAAATGACCTGCTGGAACAGGCGCTGCAGCCGAAACATAGGTGAGTGGATCGTATGCATGAGAGGGAGCATCGAACTGCCATGACCCACACCACCGATTTCATCGCTGAATTGTTTCGAGCGGCGAACGAGGTGGAGAAGATCACAGCATTCGAGAAGAGGCGGCTGCTTGAGCGGGCGATGCGCACGATCTACGATTTGCGCGACAAGGCAGGGATGGTGCCGGGCAAGGGACTGGCGGACGCTGCGGATCGCATCAGGATCACCTCAGCAACCCTTGATCGTCGATCAACCGGGGATGTACGATCAGCACTGCTCTTGAGCGCCGATATGATCCGAAGCCTCAAGATCGCGTTGGATGCGAAGGATCAGGTTTTGAGGGGGGAATGAGGAATTCGATCGATGACGAGCCGACCGGAGAACCGCTACAAAACGCGCAAGAACGAGGGCGACGAGTTCTGGACCGTCTATGACATCTTCACGGGGGAGCCGGCCGAGATGAATGGAACGTGGCTGACTGCCTGCGAGATGGACGAAGCCAACGACCTCGTTGACCTCCTGAACCTCGAATATATCAACCGCCGCAAGGGACGACGCATTGAGTGACGGCAAGATTTACCAATTGAATGAGGGGGCGACCTATCAGGTCGCAACCAGGGAAGAGCAATGGCAAGCCGCACTCAAGCTGGATGCCGAACGGCAAGCCCAGCACGACACAGCCGCCTGGCTCATTGTAGCGCTAATCAGCACTGCTCTGTTCGTGACGTTTATCCGGTTCGTATGGCTGAGGAAGCCTTCGTCTTAGGTTCTGTTGACAAAGTAGGGTAGCCAAATCTTTGCGGCAGCCAACGCGAGGAAGGCTTCAAAGGAAGCTCTGGTCTTATCGTATCTGGTGGCGATCCTGCGAAACTGCTTGAGACGATTAAACATCCGCTCGATACGATTGCGATCCTTGTATGCTCGGTAGTCACAGGCAGGCGGGTTCTTCCGGTTCGCTTTTGGCGGAATAACGGGACGGATGCCGCGCATCAAAAGCTCTTCCCGGATAGAGTCGCCGTCATACCCCTTATCTGCCAGGAATAGCCTGGGCTTGTTGACTGGCATGGCCAACAGAGCCGGAACGGCATTGTAGTCCGAGGTCTCGCCACCCGTCAGGATAAAGCCAAGAGGGCGTCCCTGACCGTCCGCTCTGGCATGGATTTTTGTCGTAAAGCCGCCGCGTGATCGACCAAAAGCCTCCTTATGAGTCCCCCTTTAGCGCCCGCTGCCTGCGAATGGCCGCGAACTGTGGTGCTATCGATCATGTGCTGCCAGTCGTCAGTCAGGCCAAGGCCGACCAATGTTTCCAGAAGGGCATCCCAAACGCCGTGCTCAGCCCATCGCCGGAAACGGACATAGACCGAATTCCATTTGCCGTATCGTTCGTGCATATCCCGCCAAGGGCATCCGACGCGCAGAACGTGCAGCATCCCGTTTAGAAAGCGCCGATTATCATGGGCAGGACGGGATTTTCGTCCGCGCTCCGCAGGCAAAAGCCCTTCAATAATCCGCCATTCGACATCCGAAAGATCGCCACGAGCCAAAGCAGCCTCCTAAAAGACAGCGTTGAATCATGCTTCAGGTGATTTGCAAACCCACTTTGTCAACAGGACCTAGGGCGATTGCCTACCACTGACAGTGCGCCGATCAAGCAACCAGTCTGTTTTGACACGGCGCGGCCGCCGCGAGAACTGCATCACCAAAATTGGTTTGATTGCCGGCAACTCGGGGGCGGGCCTTGATCGAGGTGAGCGCGCGTTGACGGTTTCTTATGTAATTGCGTGTGACAAAACGAGAGGCGCGAAATCCTGCGGAGGCGCCGGCCTGTTTAGCTGCAGGATGTGAGCGCTACCGGCTCGGTTTCCGGGCATCTGCCCGCTCAAAATGGCCCGTTGCTCTATCATGAGACAAACGAACGATAAGCCAACATTATCAATCGTTTTGTGGTGAAGACGGGGCGTGCGGTTAATTGCCCCTGTTCCTGTATAACCGCTCAGTCGCGTTACGCTTCCCAGTCTGTTGGCAGTCGCAGCGCGGGCAGATGGAACTTCGATGTGCCGTGGTTTGCCCCACCCCAGCAAATGTGACGCGGTTGTCGGCAGAACGATAAAAGAAGGCCGTAAATGCCGGATCGTCGAGCCCGGCCAGCCCTTGGTGCCATCACCGATCTGCACAAAATGTCGAGGACTATACATCCGGCTTTTTCGGGATCGTCTGCGGAATGAACTCTCTCACGGCGCCGTGTGTCTCAGCACTTAGGCCCATCGACTCGAACAGCCCCTTGAGGGCTTCACAGACGCTTTGATCGTCATGATAATGACAGTAGGTCGGCTGATGCGTCACAACGGACTACGAGGGAGCAAAGATGTCGGATGAAAAGGGCGTTTGCTGTAGCGACCACGGGGATGCACGTTAAGGTCAACAAGAAGCCCCCGCCTCCAAGTATCCTTCGCACTATGGACACTGGCACTATACTTGATTCGATCTGATTGCCAACAAGACCCGCGCGTCACGGCCAATCACGACCCTGAACCCTGCGCCACGTCAATCGCCATTCGTCCCGCCCACCCTCGTTATGAATATACTCGGTCATTCCATCGCGCTCGGCGGCTCGGGCTGCATAGATGATCCATGCAGGAGGTCGTCGACCTGGCAGGTCGAGAACGCACAACGTCTGCTGGAGCTCGTCTAAGTTGGACACGCGCTGAATGCTTTCGCGCGACTTGTGCTCGATCTTCCATCGGTAACGCACGTGCGGCAGCAGCCGGTCATTTGAGAGCGGAGTTCTCATCGGGGTCTTCCTCCGGATCAGGATCTTCCTCGTACGCCACCAGCAGATTGCACAATACGTCCTCCATCGCGCTCATCGTCTCGACCGTTCCCCAGCCTTTCGCATTGGCGGCCGCAATAATTTCCTGCATCACAGGCTCGATGTTCGCCTGGCATTGCAGAGCGCGATCTGGATGGCTTGTTGGGAATTTTGGGGCATCGACTTGCATGGGGTCCTCCTTTCCGCAAGAACCTTACCACAAACGAAAAGTTCCGGTTTGCAGGAGAGCACTGGTGCGGCCATGATGGCTGCAAGACATGGGATCATTCGGGAGGGAGCGCGGCCGGGGCTCAACCGAGTGGAGATGCCAGGAACACTCTGGCTGCCGACTATTGGGACGGGAGAACCACCCCGCGTCACTGACGGCAGGGTGGCTCAGGTCCGCCGCCTCAACGGCAAATCAATACCACAGGGAACCGATTCGCGCTTTCTCCATTTTCAGGATTTAGGACGGGAGAACCATAAATGATCCCCTATGCTTGGACTATCGAAGTAAAGGGCCGACAGACCATTCGGAAGGTCACCACGATCGAGGAGATGCATGACGTCTTGCGCGTGCTCGATCTACCGGGCGTAGCGCCGCCCGATTGTGGCACACTGGAGGCATGGAACTCCGTCCACGGCAGTTACACCCACAATCTTGGGGGCGATGACGAGTGGTCGCTTAGTTGGACGAAGGTCGGGGGAGTAGGGGCGTGAAAGCCCTCAAATTTTAGTAGTAAGGAGTGGGAACCTTTTCCATCGACCGGAGTTTGAGGGCTGCATCCCTCGAGCATGCACATAACTGCGGGCGATTTTAAGCGCCTGCTTTTTCAGTGGCGAAGGGAGGTTCGCAATGCTGATCGCGGTCAGCGCGTATTTCGTCGTGGCCATCATATTTATAGGTTGTCTCTGTCTGGAAGCGCAATCAGCTCCACGACAAGGCTGGTCGTCAGCCAGAATTCTGGCAATCCTACTCGCCGTCATTTGGCCCGGGATACTTTTGGTGACGCTCGTTGCTCACTTTGCAACGTGGGCTGACCCGATGCAAAACATGCCAGCTACACCGCAGAAGCCCGTTGGAATGCAATCCGCCCGGCGGTGACAATGTTTGCCCGAGAGCTCCCAGTCGCTCTTCTATCTCTACGCTAGCCTCGCCCCGTTGGGAATGAATACGCAATCGTCCGCCGTAACGAAGAACTGAAAGTCACTGCCGCTTAGCATGAACGCGAAATCCTTCAGTTTGAAGACCCTGTAGATTCGCTCGTCCGAACGGTACACCGTGTCGTAATCCAATAATATCTGCCCATCGAGGTTTCCGCTCATGCGGAACTCAAGGCAAAGAATTGTAGAAGACCCCAGCGATCGCTTCCATTTACGCAATACTCGAAAGCCACGGAAAGCCTTGTGCCTTCATAAAAGAACTTGAAGTCACCGTAGCCAGCCGGATCGAATGGCTATAACGTGTATTTTTCCATGACAACGCCTTAGTCAGAAACTGATGAGAGCCAACAAATCTACCGGCGCGCAAAATCGCGCAAGCTCGTCAGAGGCAACACGAAAATCCCACGCTAATCACCTGTAGGTTCCGTGGCCACGGGATCACTCAACCGGCGCGTTTTCCAAGGGGCGCTCGAAATATGAGGAGAACCGCCTGGAAAGTTCGCTCAGGTCGAGCATAACGCGCCTCAAATGTAGTTGCATTACTTCTCGGGCCCTGGCCGGGTCGTGGCTCGTCACAGCTTTCAAGACATTTTGATGGTCCTGCACCAGTTGATCCAGCTGGCCGGCCTGCAACGACAGGCGACGAACGCGGTCCATGTGTTTCTTCGCATCGGAGATGAAGCTCCAGACCCCGTCACGGCCTGCAAGTGTGCAGAACAGCGCGTGCATCTGCTCGTCGCATTCGAAAAATAGCTCCGAATTGTCTTCGAGAATGGCGAGCTCCTGTTCTTCAATTGACTGGCGGATGCTAAGCAGGATGCGCCGGTTCGAATGTTGTGCCGCTTCCGTGACGACGGCCAGTTCCAGTTGCTCGCGAACGAACTGCGCCGTTTGAACCGCATGAATGCGAATGGGGGAAACCACGACACCTGCTCGGGAGCGCAGGTCAACGAGGCCTTCCGCGCTCAACCTCGAGAGCGCTTCACGGACGGGCGTGCGGCTCACCCCCAGGAGGTCGGCCATGGCGTGCTCGCTGATTGGTTCGTTCGGTTTCAGTTCGAGCCCGATGATTTTCCGCGAAAGGGTGCGGTAGCAATGCTCCGCCGCCGAGATTTTCATATCACGAGCCATAAATTTCAGCCTCTTGTGTTCTTGCATGCAACCAACCCTGAAGTGACAATAGCTTATAAAATATCCGTTTTCCACTAGGCCGACGTTGCGGCTTGACCGGATCGCTAATCTTGCATACAAGAATGCAAGAAGAGTTAGGAGGTATCGTTAGGTGGAAACCGACATCGAGCCCATCGGGACGCCGAATGCGGTGCCCAGCACCTTCTCATGTAGCCGCCGACATGGCGGTTTCGGGTGTGCGGACATCCGTCCGACGACGGCATCATCACTCGAGTTCGGGCCGGCAATGACGGGTCAACCGTCGATGCAGGGCGTCTCCCATTATCTTGCCTTTTTGATCCGACGGGCGGCACGTAGCCTGGAAAACCTGAAATCGGCCATGGCGCACTGGGACAGCCTAGACGAGACGGCGGCCGCGTCGACGAATGCCAGTCAGCACGCCTCATCGCTCAATACAGTGGTGCAGCCATGAGCCGCGACGTTTCTCTCATCGTTGATGTGAAGGACATTGTCGGCGAAAGCATCATCTGGGCGCACGAGGAGAAGGCGCTTTACTGGGTTGATATCGTCGGCAAGCGCATCCATCGGCTCGAACCTGCAAACGGGCGCCACGACATTTGGCCGACACCCGACTTCGTGACATCGATCGGTATGCGCGCTGATGGCGGCTTTATTGTCGGCTTGAGCCGCGCCGTCTGCCTTTGGACGCCCGGTGGCGCCTTCGAGGAATTTGTTGTGCCGGAGCCCGACCTGCCGGAGAACCGGCTGAACGAAGGCCACGTCGCGCCGGACGGTGGCTTCTGGGTCGCGACGATGCAGAGTAATCTCCATGCGGACGGCACGCCGAAAGCCATGGATCGCAATTCGGGCGCGATCTATCGCATCGGCCCGGAGGGCAGCGTCATGCAGCTGACACCAAACGAATACGGCATCACGAATACCATGGGCTGGACGCAGGACAACCGGTTCTTCTTCGCTGATACGCTGGCGAACGAGATCTACCTGTTCGACTACAATCGGGCCACGCCTTGGATCGGCGACCGGCGGACCATCGTTTCCGGATTCGGGCGTGGCCTGCCGGACGGTTCATGCCTCGATGAGAACGATCGGTTGTGGAACTGCCGCGTCGCCGGAGGCGCGGCTGTTGCAGGCTTCGATGGCGATGGCCACCTGTTCGATCTGATCGAACTGCCGGCAAGCTGGCCGACAAGTTGCACATTCGGCGGCGAGACCCTGTCCACCCTCTACGTGACCTCCGCCCGCTTCACCATGGAGGATGCCCATCTTGCGGCACACCCATTGGAAGGCGGCCTTTTCGCGGTTGAGGGCGTGGGGCAGGGCGTAGCCGAGCGAAAGTTTGGAGCGGCACCTGAAATGGTTCGGGGGAACGCACGATGAATGAATTCACCGGTAAGAGCATCGTGGTGACGGGCGGCAGTCTGGGGATGGGCCGTGCCTGTGCCGAGCGGTTCGTCGCGGGTGGCGGTAAAGTGACGATCGTGGCAAACGACAAGGTGTCGGTCGACGAGGCCGTGGCCGCGATCGGCGCCAATGCGATTGGTTTCGTGGGCGATGTGCGCAATGAGGTCGACATCCAAGAGGCGGTCGCGACCGCAGTTTTGCGCCATGGTGGCGTGGACGTACTCGCCTGCTGCGCCGGTATCCAGCGCTACGGGACCGTGGTCGATACGCCGGCGGACGTTTGGGACGACGTGCTTGACATCAACCTGAAGGGCATCTTCCTCGCTTCAAAATTCGCCATTCCCGAGATGAAGAAGCGAGGCGGCGGGGCGATCGTCGCGATCTCCTCCGTTCAGGCCTATGCCTCACAGACGGGTGTCGCCGCCTATACTGCAAGCAAAGGCGCGATCAATGCGTTGGTGCGCGCCATGGCGCTCGATCACGCCGGAGACAACATCACCGTCAATGCCGTCTGCCCTGCCTCGATCGATACCCCGATGCTCCGGTGGGCGGCCGACCTTTGGAAGGGCGAGGGTACGCTCGAGGCGACGCTCGACGCCTGGGGCAGGGGTCATCCGCTCGGGCGCGTTGGCAAGGCTTCGGAAGTCGCCGAGCTCGTCGCCTTCCTCGCAAGTGACAAGGCCCGTTTCATCACGGGCGCCGACGTCAAGATCGACGGTGGCGTTCTTTCCAAGCTCGGCATCATCATTCCAGATTGATCGGACGTCTGTCATGAAACCGTTTCCCAACTTCCACTCGAAAACCTTCCTACTCTGCCACATGCGTAAGATCATAGACTTCTACAATCCAACGTGCCTGAACATGGAAGATGGTGGCTACTACAACGAATACCGCGACGACGGCTTCGTCACCGATCGCAAAACGCAGCATCTTGTGTCCACCACCCGCTTCATCTTCAATTACGCGACGGCCGCCGTCCTGCTACAGCGACCGAACTGCGCGGAGGTGGCGGCCCACGGCGTCAAATATCTCGACGAGGTCCATCGCGACCCCGAGCACGGCGGCTACTTCTGGCTCATGCATGGACGCGAGATGGCCGACACGACGAAGCATTGCTACGGCCACGCCTTCGTCTTGCTCGCCTATGCCGCAGCGATGAAATGCGGAATTCCTGGCATGTCGGACAAGGTTTCGGAAACGTGGGATCTGCTCGAAAGCCGCTTCTGGGAGCCGGAACACGAACTTTATAAGGACGAGATCAGCCGCGATTGGCAGAAGGTTTCGCGCTATCGTGGCCAGAACGCTAACATGCACATGACCGAGGCGATGCTGGCGGCCTACGAGGCGACAGGCGAGGTGCGCTATCTCGACCGCGCCGAGACGCTCGCCCGGCGCATCTGTGTCGAGCTTGCCGCGAGCGCGCAGGACGTCGTCTGGGAGCACTTCGGCGAGGATTGGTCCGTCGACTGGGACTACAACAAGGACGACCCCAAGCACCTCTTTCGCCCATATGGCTACTTGCCGGGCCACATGACGGAATGGACGAAGCTGCTGCTCATCCTCGAACGGTATCGCCCGCGGGACTGGATTCTTCCGCAGGCGATCCTGCTCTACGAGACGGCCTTGGCAAAGAGCGCTGATCTTGAATTCGGCGGTATGCACTACAGCTATGGCCCTGACGGGACGTTGTACGACCTCGACAAGTATCACTGGGTTCATTGCGAAACCATCGCCGCTGCGGCGGGCCTTGCACAACGCACGGGCAAGGAGCGCTATTGGCAGGACTATGACCGGCTCTGGCGCTACAGCTGGCGTCACCTGATAGACCATCAGTACGGTTGCTGGTTCCGCGTCCTTTCGCCCGACGGTTTGAAGCAGAGCGACATCAAGAGCCCGCCGGGCAAGACCGACTACCATCCTTTCGGTGCATGCTACGAAATCCTCCGGGTGCTGGGGGAGGCGCGCTAGCGCGATCCATATAGGGACCTGTCCACCGCGCCACGCGCTCCGCTGCGGACAACACTTCGAGAGCGCCTCCATCGGAACCTGGGAGGAATTGAAATGGTGAAGAAATCGCTGGCCGCACTGGCCCTTGGGATAGCGTGCTTGGCGGCAGGCACCACCTTGGCTCAGGAAAAGCCAAAATTTGTCTACCTAACCCAGACGGGCATCGACAACAGCTTCTGGCAGTCGATTAAAAAGGGCATGGACGACGCCTGCACCCAGTTCGAGGCGGACTGCCAGCTCATCTTCACCACGCCGAATGGGGACCTGCAAAAGCATCTGCAGAACCTCGACACCGTGGTGGAGCAGGGCGTCGACGGCATCGTCACCGTCATCGTCAATGACGATCTATACGACGAGGCGGTGAAGAAGGCGATCGACAAGGGAATCCCGGTCATCACAGCTAACGTCGACGACAGCCAGGGGGCTGCCGGCAATGCGCGCAACGCCTTCGTCGGGCAGAACCTATTCGAGGCCGGTTATGTCCTGATGAAAGGGCTCTACGCCAAGATCCCGGCGGACCAGCCGGTGCATGCGCTTCTCGGTCTTTCGCGGCCGGGCGAAAGCTGGGCGGAGATGCGTATCGGCGGCGCCAAAAAATTCCTCGAAGAGGCGAAAGCGGCCGAGCCCACCCGGCAAATTGACTACGAGGTGATCGACTCGTCCAACGATATTTCCGTGACCGCATCGCGTATTTGCCAATACCTGCAAGGCAAGCCTGAAACCAATGCCTATGTCGATGCAGGCTTCTGGGGCGCGGGCGCCGGCGAATGCCTTCGTGACCTCGGCATCAAACCGGGCCAGCTGCATATGGCGATGTTCGACCTGGTGCCCGTCGTGATCGATGAGATGAAGAAGGGATACGTCGACATCACCATCGACCAGCAACCCTACTACCAGGGTTATCTGCCGATCCTCCAGCTGGCGATGATGAAGAAGTTCGGGCTCAGCGCCTTCGACGTCAACACAGGCAAGGCCGTGGTTGAACCCAAGGACCTGGAGCAAGTCGAGAAGTTCATGTCCCTGGGCGTGCGCTAGGTCAGTCCCTTATCTCGCCTCCCGTCCCGCGGCGGGAGGCACTCTTGGAGCCAGAAAAAATGAGACCGAGTGTCCGCAACCTGATGGCGCGACCGGAAATGGCAGCGCTGCTGATCTTCCTCGCGCTGCTTGTCGTCTTCAGCGTCCTCAACGACAGGTTCTTTACGACCGGCAACATGACCGTCTACCTGCAACCGATCCCAGAGATCGCGATTGTCGCGATGGGCATCACCATCCTGATCATCGCCGGCGAGTTCGACCTCTCCGTCGGGTCCGTGTTCGGCCTGTCGCCGATGGTGACGGTGCTCTTGATGCAGAACGGATGGCCGATCGCGGTGGCCATCCTGATCGGTCTGCTGATCGCCGCGCTCATCGGCTTCGCCAACGGCCTTATCACGCTGAAGCTCAAGATACCGTCCTTCATCGCGACCCTCGGCATGTTGTTCATGGCGCGCAGCCTTGCGGTCGTGCTCGCCGGCGGTTTCCCACCGGTCTTTCCGCGCGAACTTGATGTCTCCTGGCTGGTCGGGCGGCTTGATCTCTGGCTCGTCACGCCGCGCATCTCGCTCCTCTACATGGTCGCCATCGCGCTGGTGCTCGGCTTCGTGCTGCGCCGTATGGATTTCGGCCACTGGATATTCGCAACGGGCGGCCATCCGCAGGCGGCTCGCGACATGGGCATCAAGACCGAGCGGGTGAAGATGGCCTGTTTCATGCTCTGCGCCACGCTGGCGGGTCTCGCCGGCATCATCCAGAGTTTTCGCGTCAAGGTGATTGTGCCGAACCTCGGCACGGGCTTGGAAATGCAAGCGATCGCAGCGGCCGTCATCGGCGGTGTCGCACTCACCGGTGGCGTCGGCTCAATTTTGGGCGCGGTGGTCGGTACGCTGCTGATAGCAATGATCGAGAACATCCTCATCCTCAGCGGCGTCAACGCCAACTGGTTCATGTTCGCCGTCGGCGCCATGATCGTGGTGGCGGTCGTCCTCAACACGCAAACCCGGCTGAAAGCCGAAGGCATGAAGGGGTAAGGCTATGGACAACGCTGCCAATCCTACCGTCAATCCGGCCCCGGCCATCGTCGAGCCGATCATTAAATGCGTCGGCCTGCAGAAGTGGTACGGCGCCGTGCATGCCTTGAAGAATGTCGATTTCCACGCCAGTCGCGGCGAGGTGATCGGTCTTGTCGGCGACAACGGAGCCGGAAAATCGACGCTGATCAAGATCCTGTCCGGCGTCCATCCGCAGGACCAAGGTGAGATCTTCATCGAGGGGCGGAGCGTTTCCATCACCGGCCCGGAGGTGGCAATGGGTCTCGGTATCGAGACGATCTACCAGTACACGGCCATGGTGCCGGAAATGTCGATCGCGCAGAACTTCTTCATTGGGCGCGAGCCATTGAAGTTCGGCCGCCCCGGCTTCGGCATTGTCGATCGAGAGAAGATGGCCCGCGAGGCCATGGAGGGTCTACGTGGAGTGGGCCTGCACCTGCGCGGCCCCGACACGCCCGTCAAAGCATTGTCGGGGGGCCAGCGCCAAGGCGTCGCGATAGCGCGTGCCATGCATTTCCGTTCGAAAGTCCTGATCCTCGACGAACCGACCAATCACCTGTCGGTCAAGGAGACCAACAAGGTGCTCGACCATGTCGTCGAGCTCAAGGGGCTCGGCGTTACGTCGATTTTCATCAGCCACAATCTTCACCACATCCATCCGATTTCCGACCGTATCGTCGCGATGGCGCGTGGAGAGAAAATTGCAGATCTCCCGGCGGGCGAGATCAGCGTCGACGAGATGACCCGGATGATCAGCTAGCCGGCAGTGCGCCCGGCCATTGCCAACCGACAGACCGCATTGGAGTTTTCCATGAAGCGACCCAAAATTACCGATATCCGCGCGACCACCGTTACAGTACCGCTGGAGGCACCGCTGCGTCATTCCAACGGCGCGCATTGGGGGCGGTTCGTACGCACAATCGTCGAGGTCGAGACCGATGTGGGCATCATTGGCCTCGGTGAAATGGGTGGCGGCGGCGAAAGCGCCGAAGCGGCGTTCCGGGCGTTGAAGCCCTACCTCGTGGGTCATGATCCCTTCGAGCTGGAAAACCTCCGCTTCATGATCTGCAACCCGACAGCCAGCCTTTACAACAACCGTACCCAGATGCATGCGGCGATCGAGTTCGCCTGTCTCGACATCATGGGCAAGTACCTCGGTGTGCCGGTCTATGACATTCTCGGTGGCAAGATGCGCGATACGGTACCCTTCGCCAGCTACATGTTCTTCCGCCTACCCAACAAGGACACCGGAGAAGGCGAGACGCGCACCGCCGATCAACTCATCGAGCAGACCTTGGCGCTGAAGAAGCGATGCGGCTTCACAACCCACAAGTTGAAAAGCGGTGTCTTCCCTCCGGGTTACGAATTGGAAGTGTTTCGCGCGTGGGCCAAGGCCCTTGGGCCAGACAGTGTGCGTTATGACCCCAACGCGGCTTTCAGCGTCGAGGAGGCAATCCGCTTCGCCAAGGGCATTGAGGATCTCAACAACGATTATTACGAAGACCCTACCTGGGGACTGAACGGGATGCGCCGGGTACGCGAAAACACCACCATGCCGCTTGCCACCAACACGGTGGTGGTGAACTTCGAGCAGCTCGCCGCCAACATCCTCAATCCCGCCGTGGACGTCATCCTGCTCGACACCACGTTCTGGGGCGGCATCCGGCCATGTATCAAGGCGGCAGGTGTTTGTGAGACGTTCCAGCTCGGGATTGCGGTCCATTCGTCCGGCGAGCTCGGTATCCAGCTGGCGACCATGCTGCATCTCGGCGCGGTCGTCCCCAACCTCGTGTTTCACGCTGATGCGCACTACCACCAGCTCACCGATGACATCATCGTCGGTGGACCGATGCGCTACGAGAACGGGGCGATCCGGGTGCCGACGGCGCCGGGTCTCGGCGTCGAACTCGATCGCGACAAGCTCGGGCAATATGCCGACCTCCACAAGTCGCTCGGCGGTTATCCCTATGATCGCGACCCGTCCCGGGCGGGATGGTTCTCGGTCGTCCCAAACACCAAATGGGCCGATCCGAACGATACCCGGATCGTCAACTACTAGGACGAGGTGAACGCAGTGTGTGGGCGACTCGTCTATCAAATGCCGTGCAACAGTAACTAGAGGCACGACCCCATCAGAGAAAACCTGGAGGTTTCCGATGATAATGAGCGGTACAGCTCCGTTGAGCGGGACTTTTATCTTCGATCCGAAGTTCAAAACAATTGCTGTCGATGTTGGGGGCTTTGTCACAGTCCTCGGCCCATTTAGGGATGAGTATGCGGCGGCCACGGCGGCCCATGACTTCTGCGTGACGTTCGCGGCAACGATAGACGCCGACCCGAACGATAAAATTCTGTCCCTTAATTCGAGTGTGATCGACGATACGCATTAGGTCGAAGGAACCGCGTAACGGAGACCCATCTCATCAAGCGGCTGCTTCCTCAACCTTCGAGTAACTGACGTATGCATATTTTTTGCGCGTTGAGTTACGCAGACAAAAACGGCCTGCGGAACGAGAAGGACAGGCCGCCTAAAAATGAAGCCGGAACGGGCGAGATTTCAAGAACACGCCGACACGTTCTGCACCCTCCCGGTTGCACTCGGGATGTCGAAAAACGGAGCAAAAGCAGGACAAAAAAAGGACCGTGCCGAGGACAATGACCGTGAGTCGAATCCGAGATATTCACAGAACGGGCCAGGACTGGTATCGACTTCCATCCGCACCGCGTTTCAACACGCTGACCGCGGTGCTCATCTTCTGTGCTGTTTTTTGGGCCGCGATTTTTTATCTGATTTTTGGATAAACGACTGCTTGCCTTCAATATTACCAATCGAACAAATGTGCGTAATCCTCACGGCCGATAATGTTTGGGCTTACTATCGGGGGCGTTTGCTTGGGTTTTACCGGGGGGGGGCGGCGCACCAATGGCGGCCGGGGATGGCGGTCTAGCGCCGTGATGCTCAAGTCTGAGCCACACTTGTACCACCCGTGTGTGAATCTTTTACGGACGTCACCCGAATAGGTGATGTGGCGTACATTTGCGTGCGTTATAGTTGCATCGCCATCAATGGGGGATTTGTGTTTTGGGCGAGCTAAGTGTGAAAATCAAAAAATTTCAAGGGGTTTGGGTGGCTAAGATTTTTCATGGTGAAGCGATCGAGCATCACGGCTTCGCGACGCGGAAGGAGGCGGAGGATTACGGCCAGATGCGTGTGAAGGTGCTGACTGATCTACCTATCCCTCCCATGAGCGGGCTAAAAGCGTGACCTCTTGTGCATCTGTCGTGGACAATTCGGATGAATATCGGTTGCTTGCACTCGAACGAAAACTTGCCCCGTCACGCGGTCTAGAGATTTCGATGTATGCCGTCCCATTCACCCGAAGGCGGGATTGTTTGTCGAAATCAATGAGCAGAGGGTCGACGGGTCCTGTTTCAGCAAGGTTACCAGCAGAGATGTGAAAAATCGCGCCGCTGGAGATACGCGGCTTAAATTTGTCTCCAGCGGCCGTCGCTCACAAAAACATCATGACATAATCAATCCGCCGTCGACGTTGATGGTTTGGCCGGTGATGTAGGCCGCGTCCGGAGAAGCAAGGAAAGCAACAAGGGCAGCGACCTCGGCGGGAGTCCCTGCCCGACCCATGGGAATGCCTTCAACCCATTCCGCCATCAATTCTCCGGGTGCGTATTCGCCGAGCATCTGCCCCCAGACTCTGTCATTGTAGTCCCACATCTCGGTGTGGATAATGCCGGGGCATATGGCGTTGGCGGTTATGCCTTCTCGCGCTAGTTCCTTAGCCAAGCTCTGCGTTAGACCCACGACACCAAATTTCGAGGCTGCGTAGTGTGGTGTATAGATAAACCCTTGGCGGGCTTGTCCGGAGGCCGTGTTAATCAGGCGGCCCTTCGTGCCGCTTGCGCGGAAGCGGCGAATAGCTTCCTGGCAGCACAGGAAGACCCCCTTTGTGTTGACGTCCAGATTAAGATCCCACTCGCGCTCTGTCAGATCCTGAATCTTTGCAATGGTGATGACCCCTGCGTTCTGCACCGATACAGAGATAGGACCGAGTTTCGCCTCGGCCTCACCATAAGCGTTTTGCACGGCCTTGGCGTCAGTCACGTCCAAGGTGAAACCAAGAATATCTCCGCCGGCTTCCTGTGCGAGTTCAACGGCTACGTCAGCTGTGTTTTTTTCGATGGCCGCGATTGCGACCTTTGCACCTTCCTCGGCGAAGCGCTTGGCTATACCGCGGCCGATGCCTTTGTTGCCGCCTGTTACGAAGACCGTCTGATTTGCAAAACGTTTCATAGTCTTTCCTCATGATACGCAGCACGCCAAACGGCATTCTCGGACTCAGGCCGTCAGCCTCGCTGCAGTGAATTTGTCAGTTACAAGCACGTCGATGACGCCCAGTTTCAGGGCACCCGCAATAGCTTGGGTCTTTGATTCGCCACCAGCCAGTGCGATGACGCGGCCGGCTTTTTTCAGGTCCTCTAGCGAGATGCCGATCACGCGCTCGTTCAACGGTGTTTCGACCGGCTTACCGTCCTTGTCATAGAACCGGTATGATATCTCGCCGACAGCACCCGCTTCGTGAAGCATTGCCATTTCCTGGCGGGAGAAAGTGTTGCCAGAACGGGCGAGCAACTCGGATGGCTCTACCGCTCCGATGCCAACAATTGCGAGGGTCAAGCGGCCGAAGAGGTCCAGCGTTCCGCGCACGACTGGGTCGGACAACATGACGAGTTTTGCCTCGCGCGACGAGGTGATGCCCTGGACGAGGAGCAGGCGCGGCTCTCCGCCGGTGAGCCGCGCAAGGCGCGCTGTTAGCTGTGTGGCATGGGTCTGGACGGAAGCGTCGCCCATACCGCCGAGGATCTGCGCGATATATTTGGCCTTGGCGTTTTTGAAGGGGTGGATGTTATCCACCATGCGCAGGATTGTCTGGCTCCAGCTTGAGACACCGATAATCTCGTCCTGCTGAAGTGTAACCTCCAGAAAGTGGGCGGCCGCCTCGCCGATGCGGGCCATGATTGCGCCATCGCGATCTTCTGAACAATCGATGACGATCGCCTCTGTCAGGCTATAGCGTTCCCGAAGCGCCGTTTCGAGTTCGGCAAAAGTCCCGGGTGGAGGGATGACGGTGGTTCGGACAATATCTTCCTGCTCCGCCCGTTTCAGCATGCGCGAAACGGTCGCCTGCGACATATGCATGATTTCGGCGATGTCCCCCTGCCGTTTGCCTTCGACGTGATACATCTGAGCAATGCGGGCGATCAATCGTAGCTCATTCATGCGGCCCATAGGCGTCTCCAGGTGTGAATTTTTATTCACCCTTAAATGAAGGAGTGGTCATGGTCGAGCGGTAGATTGCGTCCTTCCAGGTGAGAAGCCGAGCTTCCGAATCCGACGAACGTGGCGGCAAGGTTTTTCCGGGATGGGGCAAAGCGGCGATTGCGGCGAGGTCGGGCCAGATATCGAGCGAAAGACCCGCGAGATAGGCGGAGCCGAGTGCGGAAGCTTCAGGGGCATCGCACTGGATGATTGCATGATTGACCGTATCCGCGACGCATTGCATGAGGAAATCGTTCTTGCTCGGTGCGCCATCGACGTAGAGTCGACCTAGCGGTGCTGGCGATTGCGCCGACATCGCCTCGAACACGTCATGAACCTGGAAAGCTATTGAATCCGTCACGGCGCGTGCCATCTGGGCGCGGCTGGTGTTGAAGGTGATGCCTGAAAATAGGGCCCGCGCGTCTGCGTGCCAATATGGCGCGCCAAGTCCGACAAAGGCAGGCACGAAGCCCGGACCCATGGGCTCGGCCGTGGCCGCGAGATCTGTCAACGCCTGTACATCGGGCAGACCCAGCATCTCGGCCATCCATGGCAACGCCGCGGCGGAGACAAGAATATTTCCTTCGAAAGCATAGGTGGGTTGATCATTGATCGACCAGGCGATCGTCGTCGTAATCCCATGCTGGGGCGCGATGAATCGCGGCAACGTCGTCATGATGGAGGAACCCGTACCGAACGTAACTTTGCCGTCACCAGGATTGAAGGCACCGTGCCCGAACAGTGCGGCATGGCTGTCGCCGATCGCCGCGCAGATCGGTATACCGTCGCGCAATCCCGGTACTTTTTTGGTTTCGCCAAACCGGGCCGCGCTGTCGCGTACCTGCGGCAGGGATGATTTCGGCACACCGAACAGCGCGCAGAGTTCGTCACTCCATGCCTGTCGGTTGAGGTCGAAAAGCTGGCTGCGAGCCGCGTTGGAGGCGTCACACGCATGGACCATACCATCCGTCAGGCAGTGGATCAGCCAGGCATCGATTGTGCCAAGCCGCGCTTGGCGCCCGGAGGGCACGCGATCCAAAAGCCATTTCATCTTTGGACCTGGAAACATCGGGTCGATGGGCAGACCGGTCAGGGCTTGTACGCGTGAGGCATGGCCTGCGGCAATGAACGCGGCGCAGGCGGGTGCGCTCCGACGGCATTGCCAGCTGACCACCGGGCCAAGCGGCTCGCCGGTGACTGCGTCCCAGACGGTGACCGATTCGCGCTGGTTTGAAATTGCGATCCCGAGGATATCGGCCTCTGGTACTGCTTGCAGGCAAATGGCAATTGCCTCCTGCACGGATGCCCAGATACGCAGGGGGCTTTGTTCTACCCAGCCGGGCTGCGGGTGTTCGATGCCGACGGAAGACGACCCGCGCGACAAGATTTCTCCGGTCGTCGATACAAGCACCGCTTTGGAATTTGTGGTGCCCTGATCAATGGCGAGAATGGCGGTCGTCATAGCTGCTCCGACAGGCAAGAATTGCAGGCGCGGCATCAGGGAGGCTCGCCACGCCCGGCACGTCATCTCATCCGCGATATCAGCTGCGGCAAGACTTGCGTGCTATCAACGTGATGGCCGCCTCGGCGATGGCGGACGGGGACATCCCGAATTCGTCTAGCAGGAATTCTGCCGATCCTGTCGGCGCGAAGATGCCGGGAACACCGAGGATTTTCATCGGCACAGGCGCCTCGGCCACCACGACTTCAGCGATGGCGGAGCCGAGACCACCAAAGGTGGAATGTTCTTCGGCCGTCAGAATGGCGCCGGTATCTTGAGCTGCGGCCACCACTGCCTCGACATCAATAGGCCGGACGGTTGCCATGTTCAATACGCGCGCCTCGATGCCTTTTTCGGCGAGAAGCTTGGCCGCCGTTAGAATGCGATGCGTGAGCGTGCCGTTAGCGATGAGCGTGACTGCATCGCCGTCCCGCAGCAGATTGGCCTTGCCGAGTTCGAATGTATGCCCAGCCGGCAGCAGGTCCGGCACCCCGACGCGCGATAGGCGCAGGAAGACCGGCCCCTCATAGGCTGCTGCCCATTCCACGGCCGCGGCTGTCTCGATCGAATCGCAGGGCGCGATCACCGGCAGGTTCGGCAAAACCCGAAGCCAGGCAAAGTCTTCAATGGAGTGGTGCGTCGGCCCAAGCTCGCCATAGGCCATGCCCGACGAAATGCCGACCAACTTCACATTGGCGTTCGAATAGGCGATGTCGGCCTTGACCTGTTCCAGGGATCGACCGGTCAGAAAGCAGGCGGCGCCGCAGACGAAGGGCAGGAGGCCGCCATTGGCAAGGCCAGCACCGACGCCCACCATGTTCTGTTCGGCGATGCCAACGTTTACCAGCCGCTCCGGCCATCTACCCTTGAATCCGCCCAGTTTGGACGAGCCTACCGAGTCATTGCACACCGCAACGATTTTGGCGTTGTCGGCCGCGAGACGTTCCAGCGTGGAAACAAAAGCATCCCGGCAGTCGTGAAGCTTGGGGGGAGTTGTCAAAGCATTCATCACATTGCCTCCGAAAGCTCAGCGACCGCGATCTTGTACTGCTCGGCGTTGGGAACCTTGTGGTGCCAGTCCACCGTGTCCTGCATAAACGAGATACCGTGTCCCTTGTTGGTATGGGCGACGATGCAGTGCGGACGATCGCCGCGCCGTTCGAGCGCGGAGATGATGTCCGCCATGTCATTGCCGTTGATCTCGGACACGGACCATCCGAACGCTTCCAGCTTGGCGGGGAACGGGGCCATATTGTTGGTATCCTTCAGGGAGGCACCCTGTTGGAAACGGTTGTGGTCGATGATCAGCGTCAGGTTGTCCAGGCGGAACTGTGCTGCTGATGAAATTGCCTCCCAGTTCGATCCTTCCTGCATCTCGCCATCACCGGTCATCACATAGGTGTGGTAGTTGGCGCCGGTTAACTTGGCTGCCTTGGCCATCCCGACGGCAACGGGCAGGCCGTGTCCAAGCGGGCCGGTGTTGGTCTCGACGCCTGGAACTTTGTTGCAGTTCGGATGTCCATTCAGACGCGAATGCGGCTTCAGGAAAGTGCTGATCTCTTCTTCAGAAATGAACCCGCGCTTGGCCAGAGTCACGTATAGAGCAAGGGCGACATGACCCTTCGAGAGGATGAAGCGATCGCGCTCTGGATGTTTCGGTTGATCCGGCCAGATCCGCAGTACGCGGAAATACAACGCGGTCAGAATGTCGATGGCCGACATCTCACCGCCGATATGGCCTGCGCCGGCTTCAAAAACCGCCTGCAGATCGCGAAGGCGAATCTGCCGGGCGATGCTGTCGAGATCGTTCGGCTGCATGAATCCCTCTTAGTGCATAAATATTCATTCGTTTATATAATTGCAAGATTGGCCTTTAAGTCAAGCGCAATTCACATTTGAGGTAAAAATATAGACCGAAAATCCAGGTTGACAGAGATGCAATCGATACTATAGGAATTTACAGACAGACATGCATATTTATGCACGCGTCTTTTATGGGCTGGTTTCGAGGAGGATGCTATGCTTGCAGCTACGAAGGAGAGGCACGGTATCGCTGCTGGCCAGATTTTTGCCTCGCTGCGCGGGGCAACAGGACCGCTTATCGGCTTGCTTCTCCTGTGTCTTTTTCTGACCTTTGCAACCGACAAATTTCTTTCGATCCGCAACTTTCTCAACGTCTTGGATCAAATCACGGTGCTGGGTGTAATGGCCGTGGGCATGACCATGGTTATCCTCATCGGCGGCATCGACCTGGCCGTGGGGTCGGTCATGGCGCTGGCAATGATGGTCGTCGGCTACCTGAACGTCGTTGTCGGGGTCCCGATGGGCATTGCCATCCCCGCAGCGCTGCTGGTGGCGTCGCTGAACGGCCTTATCGCCGGGCTTCTTATCACGCGGTTCAACGTGCCTGCGTTCATTGCCACCCTAGCCATGATGTCGATCTCTCGCGGCATTGCCAATATGATTACCGACGGACAGCAGATCATCGGATTTCCCGCATGGTTTAACATGATGGCCATCGTGCGCTTCGGCGGCTTCCTGACGTTGACAGTTGCGGTGATGTTTGTCGTGTTCCTGATTGGCCTGCTCTACCAGCGCTACCGCCATGGAGGCCGCATTCTCTATGCCATCGGCGGCAACGCGGAAGTGGCGCGGCTGGCGGGAATAAACGTGCAGCTGGCCACCGTGCTTGTTTACGTCGTCTGCAGTTTTCTGGCTGGTTTGTCGGGCATGGTTCTCGCAGCGCGCCTCGACTCGGTGCAGCCCTCATCCGGTGTATCCTACGAGCTGGACGCCATCGCGGCCGTCGTCATCGGTGGCACCTCGCTGTCCGGCGGCACAGGCGGTATCGGCGGCACTATTATCGGCGTGCTCATCATTGGCGTGCTGCGCAACGGCCTTAACCTCCTTAGCGTTTCGCCTTTCTTACAGCAGGTGATCATTGGCGCGGTCATTGTCCTCGCCGTCACTGCCGAAACCTATCGCAAACGGAAGTAACCAAATTTTCATCCGGGGCGAGGACGCCCCGGGTTCTGAAAATGGCAAGCAATAGTGCGGGCCGGCAAGAGAGGTCTCCGGCAATGGCAGGAAACCGACACGTTCAACTCGGAGGAAAAACCATGAAACTGTCCAAGCTGATAATGGCAGCCACCGCGGCTACATTTCTGATGTCCCCGCTCGGCGCTTCCGCCGCGGAGGTCAAAAAGATCGGGCTCGCTGTGCCGAACCTTCAGGCGGACTTCTTCAACCAGATCAAACTCGGCGTCGAAAAGTATGCCAAAGAAAAAGGTCTCGAAGTAATTGTCGTTGACGCGAAGAACGACACCGCGACCCAGGTCAGCCAAGTTCAGGACTTGATGACCCAGGGAATTGACGCGTTTATCTATATCCCGGCTGGGGCGGCTGCAGCGGCGGTACCGACCCGCCTTGCACGTGAAGCCGGCATTCCGGTGATCAACGTCGACCGTGTTCCCGACGGTGCGCCGGGCGACACCTTCATCGCCGGGGAAAGCGTCGAATCCGCCTACGCCGTATGCAAGCACATCATCGAGAAGGCTGGGGGCAAGGGCAAGATGGCCATCATCCACGGCCAGAAGGGCACAACGCCGGAGGTAGACCGCTTCACGGGTTGCAAGCGCGCCATCGACGAAAACAAGGGCGTGGAACTTGTCGACCAGCAGTGGAGCCAGATGTGGTCGGCCGACGAGGGCTTCTCGATCGCCCAGAACATGCTCCAGGCGAACCCCGACATCACGATCATCTTTGGACAGGCCGACGGTTTGGCCATGGGGGCGGCGAAGGCCATGGACGTCGCTAACCTCTCCGACAAGGTGATCATCGGCGGTTATGATGGCGATGTTTCTGCTCTCGAATACCTTGCAAAGTGCAAGGGTCCGTTCATCGCGACTGCTACTCAGAGCACGCAGAAGATGGGGGTCCTCGCGGTTGAATCGGCTCTGGCCGTGGCCGCAGGCCAGAAGGTCGAAGCGCGTCAGACCCCGAATGCCGTTCTGACGACCTGCGACAATGCGCCGGAATTCGTGAAGAGCCATCCGTAACCTGTCTTGATAGCGAAAGGCAGTAGCGCAATGACAACTTACTCGTCCATCCTGTCGCTCCGTGGCATCCAGAAATCCTACGGTCCGGTCAAGGTGTTACACGGCATCGATTTCGATGTTCGTCCCGGAGAAGTCGTGGCGCTGCTGGGCGAAAACGGTGCTGGAAAATCGACCCTGTCGAACATTATTTCCGGCACCGTCCAGCCCTCGGCCGGAGATATGACGTGGCTTGGGGCGGCATACGCACCCGCCACGCCCCGCGCTGCTATGGACTCGGGCGTCGGCATGATCCACCAGGAACTGAAACTTCTGCCGAAATTATCGATTGCGGAGAACATCTTCCTCGGCCGCTATCCGATGAAAGGCGGTCGGATCGACAGAAGGGCCATGGAAGAGCGCGCGCGCGCTGGCTTGCACAGGCTCGGTCTTGATATTTCGCCCGATCGACTTGTCGAAGGATTGTCGACCGGAAGACAACAGTTGATCGAGATTGCCAAGGCGTTGACCCTTAACGCCCGGCTGCTGATCCTCGACGAGCCTACTGCCGCACTTGGCGGCGATGAAACCCAGCTTCTGTTCCAACAGATCCAGCGTCTCAAGTTGGAGGGCGTGGGTATCGTTTACATCTCGCATCGGCTTGAAGAGATCCGGCTGATTGCCGACCGCATCGTCGTGATGCGCGATGGTGCAAAAGTAAAGGAATTCGCCAACGGCGACGTACCTGTTCGCACTATCGTTGAGGCAATGGTCGGGCGCCCCCTGGAGCGCATGTTTCCCGCATTACCGGCGGCGGCCGACGAGGTAACGCTTGAAGTTCGCGATCTGACATCACCGTCCAATTCATTTCGCAACATCAGTTTTACGGTTCGCAAGGGCGAGATTTTTGGGATAGCCGGCCTGATGGGCGCCGGCCGTACGGAACTTGTTCGCGCCATTACCGGGGCCGACCCAATTTCCGCTGGCGAGGTGCTGCTGCACGGCAAGCCCGTCACGCCGCGCTCGCCCATAGACGCGATCCGCAACGGCATCGTGTTGGTGCCGGAAGATAGAAAGCTCCAGGGCGTGGTGCTCGATCACTCGATTGCGGAAAACATCGCTTACGCCAATCTCGGCAGAATCTCCCGCAAGGGCTGGATCTCGTCACGGCGGCTCCGTCAGTTCGCCGATGAATATATCAGGAGGTTCGGCGTCAAGGGGCGCGGCGAACAGAAGGCCGGTGAACTCAGCGGCGGCAACCAGCAGAAAGTGGTGCTGGCCAAATGGCTGGCCCGCAAGCCGCGGGTCGTAGTGCTGGACGAACCCACGCGCGGCATCGATGTTGGTGCCCGATCGTCGATCTATGATCTGATCATTGATTTGGCCCGCGAAGGCGTCGCCGTAGTCGTGGTCAGTTCGGATCTCGAGGAAGTACTAGGGGTCTCCAGCCGCATCATGGTCATGGCACAGGGCAAGCAGGCCGGCATTCTAGACCGCAAGGACGCAAACGACGTCTCGGTCATGGAACTGGCAACCATCTGAACAGGGAATATACCGAATGTCTGATATCGCTCTCCAGGCGCCAAAATTATTCGATCTTTCCGGTAGTGTCGCACTCGTGACAGGTGGTGGTAGCGGCATCGGCCAGCGCATTGCCATAGGGCTGGCGCAATGCGGGGCCGATGTCGCCCTACTTGATCGGCGCACCGATGACGGGCTGGCCAATACTGCTGATTTCATCGCCAAGGCGGGCCGACGCAGTATCCAGATTGCTGCAGACGTGACCAGCAGCGCAGCGCTCAACGATGCAGTCGCCCGCACCGAAGCGGAACTCGGCACCTTGACCCTCGCGGTCAACGCAGCCGGCATCGCCAACGCCAACCCGGCCGAGGAGATGGAGGAAAGTCAGTTCCAGACGATGATCGACATCAACCTGAAAGGCGTGTTCCTTTCCTGCCAGGCCGAATCCCGCGCGATGTTGAAAAACGGCCGCGGTGCGATCGTCAACATCGCCTCGATGTCCGGTGTCATCGTCAATCGCGGCCTCAACCAATGCCACTACAACGCCTCGAAAGCCGGCGTCATCCACATGTCGAAATCTATGGCGATGGAGTGGGTCGGCCGCGGAATTCGGGTAAACACCATCAGCCCGGGCTATACCGCTACGCCGATGAACACCCGCCCGGAAATGATCCACCAGACAAAGCTCTTCGAGGAGCAGACCCCGATGCAGCGCATGGCCTCCGTGGACGAGATGGTTGGTCCAGCGGTGTTCCTTCTGTCGAACGCCGCAAGTTTCGTTACCGGGGTCGACCTCCTGGTCGATGGCGGATTCTGCTGCTGGTGAGCCGATAAGATCGCAAATTTCCGCCGGGCGAATTAGCGAGGAAGCTGGACTTGATGGGGGCGTTAATTAACATGCATATTAATCGCGATTTGCATAAATATCCAACGTCAATTCTCACCGTCACTACTGATGTTTGTCTCGCGCAAGATAACAGTTGCAACGGAATAGTCTCTGGAGGGCCTTGCATACCCGCAGAAATCACCAAAGCGGCATTGAGTTCCGGCGTAAGGGGTCCGCGCTGAACGCCTCTGCAAGTTTCCGCCGCGGCATCTGGCCTCTCCAATCGGGATCGCTGGGATTGCATCGGCACGCAGTATCGCATGGCCGGCAACGGGAGACATGCGGTGAAATGCCGGCGATCGGGGAGCGGCCGCCGGACAATCAAAGGGAGAGAGAAAATGAAATTCAACCATGTACTGGCCGGATTTGTTCTTGCTTCGGCTCTTGCTACATCCACCGCTTTTGCCTTCGATCAGGGCGACCTGATCAAACCCGTCGGCAAGACCCTCAGTATCGTATTTATTCCGAAGGTAGTGCATCCTTGGTACGAAGTGGTCGCAGCCGGCGCCACTAAGGCCGCTGAGGAGCTCAAAGTCGAAGGTATCACCGTCGATGTCGTGTGGGACTCACCGCCGCAAGCCGACGTCGCTGATCACAACCGCCGAATCGAGACCAATATCGGCCGCCATCCAGACGGTCTTGCCGTTTCCTGTCTCGATCCGGGAACGAATGTCCAGCTTCTCGGCGAAGCCGTGAAAGCCGGCGTCAACCTCATCACATTCGACACATTCTGCGCGGAAGATTTCGATTTCGTCGGCCACAAGGGCGACTATCAGGACGGTTCCGACCTGGCGGAGTTCCTGGCCGAGAAGATTGGCGATGAAGGCGAAGTCGGTATTCTGGCCGGCAGTTTGACTGCAACCAATCATGCAGCGCGCGTCAAAGGGTTCAAGGAGACCATTGCCAAGCACCCGAACATCAAAGTCGTTTTTGAACAGCCCGACGATGATGATCTCGAAAAGGCTGTGAACCTGACCGAAAACGCACTTCAGGCGAATCCGAATCTGAAGGGCATCTTCGGCGCCAATGCCTCTAACCCCATTGGTGCGGCACGTGCTGTGCAGAACGCCGGTAAAGCAGGAGCCATCACCATCGTTGGCATGGACGACCTGCCCGAAACGCTCCAGTTTATCAAGGACGGCGTCATCGCAGGCGTGAAGGCGCAGCGCCAGTGGGAGATCGGCTACTGGGCCGTAAGATATCTTGTCGCCAAGAATCAGAACCACACAATCCCCCATGAACATGCCACTGGGTCCCAGATCCTGACGAAGGAGCTTCTTGGAAACTAGAAACTTCCGAAAGGGGGGCGCTTGCGCTCCCCTCATCTGGAGACCTATTCGTGAACGACGTCATCCTTGAAGTTCAGAACATCGACAAGAGTTTTGCGGGCGTGCATGCGCTGGCCGATGTCAGCCTTTCTTTGCGCGCGGGTGAAGTGCATGCCGTTATCGGCGAGAACGGTGCTGGCAAGAGCACGTTGATGAACATCGTCTCCGGGAAACTTGCGCCAGACAGAGGCACCCTTTTGCGCAAGGGATCGGCTGTCACCTTCGCCAACCCGCGCGATGCACAACGCCAGGGCATCGCAATCGCGCCGCAAGAGATCAATCTCGTTCCGGGCCTGAGTATTTTCGAGAATATCGCGCTCGGTGCTCAAGCGGGCGGTGGTCTCGGGTTGATCAACTGGCGCAGGACCCGCGAGGCAGCTATCTCTATCTTGCACCAGATTGACGATAGCATTGATCCCGATTGCAAAGCGGGACAACTCAGTAAGGCCGAGCAGCAACTTGTTCAGATTGCTCGGGCTGTCTCCACCTCGGCCGAAATCCTGATCTTCGACGAACCGACGGCTGCGCTTACCGCCCGTGAGACCGAACGGCTTTTTGCCTTCATCCGCAGGTTCCGCGAAAACGGCAATTCTATCTTTTACATTTCCCATCGCCTCGAGGAAATACTCGCTCTGTCGCAGCGCATTACGTGCTTGCGCGACGGGTGTCTCGTCGCCGAACTTGATACAGCTTCCACAACCAAGGATGAGATGGTCCGGCACATGGCCGGGCGCATCGTGAAACCGGCGCCGCATCGCCCGCCCGGAAGCCTGCCGCAGGAAACGGTACTTGATGTTAAACGGCTGACGCGCAAGGGCGAGTTTGCCGATATCAGCTTTGACCTCCGGCGCGGCGAGATAGTGGGCATCGCCGGTCTCATCGGCTCAGGCCGTACGGAACTTGGCAAATGCCTCTTCGGATTGAAAGTCGCGGATTCGGGCGACGTCACCGTGTTCGGTGAACGCGTTCGGCTCCGGCATCCGGCCGATGCGATCGCCAAGGGCCTTGTCTACCTGCCGGAAGAGCGCAAGCAGGAGGGCATCTTCGCCCTGCTCAGCATCAGCGAGAACATGACTATTTCCGTCTTTGACCGTTTTCGCGGTTTTTTTGGCCTTCGGTTTCCCGATATGCTGCGCGAGGTCGAGACTTTCGTCGACCGGCTGAAGATCAAGATCGGCCGCCCTGAAGACGCAATAACGACTTTAAGCGGCGGCAACCAGCAGAAGGTCATCATCGCGCGGTGGCTCTTGAAAAACAGCCGCGTTCTCATTCTCGACGAGCCGACCCGCGGCATCGATGTAAACGCCAAGGCCGAAATCCAGGGCGTCCTGCGTGATCTTACCGGGAGTGGTCTGTCCATCATTTATATCTCCTCCGAACTGCAGGAGGTCATCGATGTTTCCGACCGCATCGTCGTCATGCATGAGGGCCGCATCCGCGGCACGGTTAACGCTGCCGAAGCGACGCAGGAAAGCCTGCTTGCAATCGCGATGTCTTAGAAGGAACCTGGAAAATGACGATCGTTCAAACATCGGCCCAGGGCCGTTCAGGCAACCGGTCCGCGCTGACACGGTTTCGGAAATGGGATGCAAGCGGAGTGCTGGTGGCGCTACTGGCGTTGGTCATTGTGCTGACCATCGCTGCGCCAGCGTTCTTCTCCCAATACAATCTTAGTGTGGTGGCGCGCCAGGCATCGTTCGTTGGCCTTGTCGCGCTCGGTCAGACCCTGGTGCTCCTCATAGGCGGCATTGACCTGTCCGTTGGCGCGGCAGCCGCACTTTCAACGATCGTGGGTTCGCTACTTCTGACGCAAACCGGAATCCACCCCTATGCTGTTCTGCCGCTGACCGCGCTGTTCGGCATGTGCCTTGGCTGCATCAATGGATTTTTCGTCGCCGTCTTGAGGCTCAATCCGTTTATCGTCACGCTGGCATCGTGGGAAGTTTTCGCCGGTCTGACGCTCGTCATCACGAAAGGATATCCCATTCGGCCGCTCGGGGAAACGTTCCGCGTCTTTGGCCAAGGTGCCGTTTTCGGCGTGCCGGTACCGGTGCTCATTTTCCTAGGCTCCGGCGCCATCCTCACCTTTATGCTGGCGCGCACCAAATTCGGCCGCAACATCTATGCCATAGGCGGTAATCGCGAGGCAGCGGAACTCGTGGGGATACGGAGTTGGCGCGTCGAGCTTCTCGTCTTTGGTCTTGCGGGCATGTTCGCTGCGCTGGCCGGTATTCTCTACGCCAGTCGGATGGATTCTGGTCAGCCGTCGGTTGGGGAAGGCTGGCTGATGGGCGCGATTACAGCGGCGATCATCGGCGGAACGAGCCTCAAAGGCGGGCAGGGCACGATCATCGGTACCATTCTGGGGGCGCTGCTCATGGCAGTCCTCGCCAACGGCATCGTCTTGATGAATGTCTCCGGATACTGGGAACGTGTTATCGTCGGTGTGGTCGTGCTGATCGCAATTCTTGTCGATCTATTGAGACGGCGTTGAAAGCTGGCGCCCCGCGGATTATCGGGGCACCAGCGGGGACGTTAACTGGCAACGGCATACAATGAAGACGATAAAGCTTCCCGATCAAGCCTATAGGCGATGAGATCTTCGATCGTGATCAAATGCAAGTTGTGACGGGCGGCAAACTTTTCGAGATCGGGAAGGCGCGCCATGGTGCCATCGTCGTTTGCGACTTCACAGATGACGCCAGACGGTGATTTGCCAGCAAGTCTGGCGAGATCGACAGCTGCTTCCGTGTGACCGGGACGACCAATAACCCCATCCCGATGCGCACGAAGTGGGAAAATATGACCCGGCCGCGCGAAGTCTTCGCCGCGGGAACTTGGGTTCATCAACGCTTGTATTGTAGAGGCACGGTCAGCTGCTGATATGCCCGTACTCGTGCTCGCAATATGGTCGACGGAAACAGTAAAAGCAGTTCGGTGGTACTCGGTGTTCTGTTGAACCATTAGCGGAATATCCAACTGATCCAGTCGGTCGGCGTCCATCGCCACGCAAATCAGGCCACGGGCGTAATTCATCATGAAGGCAATTGCTGACGGTGTTACGGCATTGGATGCAATAACAAGGTCGCCCTCGTTTTCACGGTCACGGTCGTCAACGACGACAATGATTTCACCACGCGCAATTGCGGCGATTGCGTCTTCGATTTTCGATACTGCCAAAGTACTAGCCTTTCAAGGGTTGGTCGCATGTGCGACTTTCGCGGCTTCGGGTGAAGCCGCCACTATCCCTTGGGCGAACAAGCATATCGTTGGTCGTCGCGGCGACCCCAATAGCATGTTCTCTTCCATCCGGACTATGACCGTCGGCTCTGGCATCTCACCAGATCTGCTGACCCCCCACCGCACGGTGGAGGCGCTCGCGGGCTCCAAGTTGCCTTGATACCGCCGGTGGGGAATTGCACCCCGCCCTGAGAACACCACCAATATTAAGTACTCAACTTAGAATCTTCAAGGGTCGAGTTTCCCTAACATTGTCAGGCGCGCGCCTCGACCCTCAATGAGGCCGGGGAGGTGTGAAGACGCACATTCACTCCTCAATCAGTTACAGGCGATTTTCGGCTTTGGATTTACCCGTCTTGCGATCCTGGCCGACGTCGTAATTCACCTGTTGAAAGCTAAGGCAACTTTGATGGCGGAACGGGTGCCTTCGTATTATGGAATACCCAGTTCCATAAATCGCCTTACGCCTCCCAAGTTTGTGGCGGCGAAGTAGAAATGTCCGCCTTTATGCAAAGTTAAAGTGTCCGGTCGGCCTTCTGCGGCACGAGGACCAGCCCCGATCTGAGTGGCTGATCCCGCTTGCAAGATCAGATCGGGGCGGATGGTACCCGCCCCTCCGGCTTTTAGACGATTTGATCGACACTTTACTCTGCCGCCGGCTGTCTTTGCAGCGCCTTTTGGCGGCGCGCAATCACCGCTGGAAAGTTCCTTCCGGTAGCGGTCGAGCCGCGGGGTCAATTTCAACGTATCGGCTGCGCATCCACCTTGGCCTTGATCGCGCCGCTCGAGAGCTTGGCGAGTTTCAAGCCAAAACCCATGTTCTGGCGAACCGTCATGTGCGGATAGAGCGCAGAGGTCTGGAACACCATGGCGAGCTTGCGCTCAACGGGCAAGGCCGCGGTCACGTCGTGTCCGTCGATGACGATCTGGCCGGGGGTCGTCGCCTCCAACCCTGCGATCATCCGCAACAAGGTGGGCTTGCCGCAGCCGGAAGGACCGACGATGACCACGAACTCGCCGTCGGCGATCTCCAGGTCGAGATCCCTGATGATCTTGACAGTGCCATATTTGCTTGCCGGCCTTGTGCAGCGAAATCTTACCCATGGTTTGTCGCGCACAAAACTGCCATTCAACGTTGGCAACTTCACCCTGCGACGGTCCAGTGCCGAAAACACTTGATTGTCGTGCAACGGGAGGGAGCAGCGTTTAGGGGGAATTGCAATTAGTCTTCACTCAGTCGGGTAACGCACCATCATAGTGACCGCGCGGCCTGATCAATGTTCCCTTTTGATTTTGCTCCATTACGTGCGCGCACCAGCCCACAGCCCGGGCAATCAGAAAAATGCGGAATGGCCCATCTTCGGGCAACCCCAGTGCATCGACCATCACCGCAAGTGCATAATCACAATTGGGAAGCAGTCCCGTGAGGTCGAAAACGCTGGCAGCCAGCGCCAGCAGGTCATCCGGCACCTTGATACCTGCTAGCATCAGACCCGCACGAGGATCACCATCGGGATAGAGGTTATGGCCAAATCCCGGCAGCATTCGATCTCGCTCCAGCCATTGCCGAACAGCTTTCTTCGCACCTTGCCGCCGAGCATCTGCGGCAAGAGATCGCAAGGCTTCGCCAGCACCGCCATGTCGCGGGCCGGATAGGGCGCACAATCCGGCAAGCAGGCAGGCGGGTAACGATGCTCCGGTTGATGCAGCGACCCGAGCAGCAAATGTTGACGCGTTGAGATCGTGATCGGCCATTGCGACCAAAGCCTGCCGTAACCTGTCAGCAATTTGCGCGTTGCAATTCCAACCAATGGCAAGTCGCTCATGGATCGGGCCGGAGCCGTCTACGGCCCCACAGACCGAAGCCAGTTTGCCGACAATCATGGCCGCATCATGTGCAAGATGATTGCCGCTACGCCCCAGGATTGGCTGACCTTGCGACGCATGGGTGGCAAGGACCAAAAACGCATCTTGGCTGGCTTCGATAGCATCGCCCGAAAAGATGGGCAAACGCCGCACATCCCAAAGGAGGGCAGCAGCTTCTTCGAGCGTCGAACTGTGAGCCAACCCCACGGCATCCTGTCCACAATAATATAGCTTGCCGCGATGAACGGCAGACAGGCTGGTTTGGATCGCCGGTTCGCCCCAGTTCATTGAACTAGCTGCAATCGTTGCTGGCTTTCGTCCTCGGGCCTTGCGCACCGAGACTTCTACGATGTCATCGGCGTTGTAGAGGCTTCGGCGACTGTCGGCGGGATCAGGCTGCATGCGGATACGGCCTCGGCTCGCATAGGCGTAGAGCGTTTGCGCCTTAATGCCCAGCCTCAAGAGCGCCGTATCGCGATCAATCAAATTCGTCATATTGATTATATGTATCAAGATTGATTGAATCGGCAATCAAGCAAAAATGCAACTCATCTGATCAGGATGAGGCCATTATGTCCGACAATATTACGTATTCCATGCTCACCGACATGCTGGCCGCGCTTGACCTGTCTGGCGATACCGCATCACGCGTGACCTTTGACGGTAGCGATAGCTTACCTTCCTGTTTTCCTGTTTCGGAGCTCGCCGCCGCCTCGATAGGCGCTGCTGCCACAGCGGTTTCCGAACTGGTCGGCCTGTACTCGACTGTCCCACCAGTCTCGGTCTCCTATAGGTTGGCGTCGCTCTGGTTCACCTGGTCAATTCGGCCTCAAGGTTGGGAAATGCTGAACCCTTGGGACGGCCTGGCGGGCGACTACAAGACACGGAATGGATGGATCAAACTCCATACCAATGCCCCGCATCACCGCGCAGCGGCGCTATCAGTGCTTGGTTGCGAACCAAGCCGCGAGGCTGTTGCGGACATTGTCAAGACATGGTGTGGAGACGAGCTTGAAGAAGCGATTGTCGCTGCTGGTGGCTGCGCCGCACGCTTGCGGTCTGTCGAAGATTGGGCTGCCCATCCGCAAGGCGAAGCTGTTTCGGCAGAAAAATTGATACTTTGGGATACACCCGGCAAGAGGATGGCAAACGAATGGCAGCCCTCTCCCGCTCGCCCGCTTTCGGGGCTGCGTGTGCTCGATCTCACCCGCGTTCTTGCGGGGCCTGTGGCGACGCGATTTCTTGCTGGATTTGGCGCGGATGTCTTGCGTATCGATCCACCCGGATGGGATGAACCCGGCGTCATCCCCGAAGTCACATTGGGTAAGCGTTGCGCAAGGCTCGACCTCAAGACGCCATCTGGGCGTAATGTCTTTAGTGAGTTGCTCAACAAGGCGGACATATTGGTTCATGGCTATCGCAGCGACGCACTCGAAGAAATCGGGTTCGGCACCGCAGCGCGACAGGCCGTTCGCCCTGGCCTGATCGACATATCCCTCGATGCTTATGGCCATAGCGGACCCTGGGCGCGGCGGCGCGGCTTTGACAGCCTCGTCCAGTTTTCGTCCGGGATTGCTGGAACGGGCATGGATTGGCGCAGCGCAGACGCGCCGTTCTCGCTTCCCGTTCAAGCACTCGATCATGCTACAGGCTATCTCCTGGCGGCTGCCGCAGTTCGGGGTGTGATCGCAAAATCGACAGGCGCAGGCCCAATAAGTGCGCGGCTGTCTCTGGCACGCACAGCAAAGCTCCTAGTTGATCACAAAGGCAGCCCATCCAACGCCAGATTTCAACCGTTGATGGATGAAGACTTCGGCACCACCGTTGAACAAACAGATTGGGGACCGGCGCTGCGCTTGCTTCCACCGGTCAACATTGCTGGCACTCCGATGAACTGGACACGGCCAGCAATAAAACTCGGTTCAAACGAGGCGGTCTGGCTTGGTTGAGTGAATGGTGTCCCCTGATGCCATTCTTGCAAGGTCCGGTTTGGCGAAGCGCTCATGCTGCCTGCAGCTTCTATCATGACCGAAAACACATGTTTCCCGTCACACACAAAATCGCCTTAGCGGGCATTATTGCAGAAATGATCCTCGGCTTCTGAAGACTTTCTATGAGGTCAGACAGGCCGCAGTATTGTCGGCTGACTTGATCACCCTCAATGAGGTCTCCGCCAAGCTTTGGATATTGGGCGCAATTGAAGTGCCGCGTCCGAACCGGGTTGCGACGACTGTCCCTCACGAAGACCTGCGCCTACGGCTCGTCGCACAAAAACTCAACAAATGTCGCATCGACATTCGCCCTTTTTCGCTAACGCAGGGCGAGAAAAGCACGATTTCTGTGCAATTGCCCAATGGAGATGCGAAATGGTCAATGTCGATGAGAAGATCGAGCCCATCTTTCAGGAGGTCTTGAGACGCAACGCTGGTGAACAGGAATTTCACCAAGCCGTGCGAGAGGTGCTGGAGAGCCTGGGACGCGTCATAGCCAAGCATCCCCGCTACCTCCCGAGGGACGAAGCAAATTCCACCCCGATTCTCGTTGGGATTTTTGCTGTGGATGCAATATTTTAGGAGAAGGTAATATTGAATAACTTGACTACAAAAATGCAGTATTTCGCCCTTTATTTAATCAATTGTCTTGATACTATGCACTTCAAGCTGAAGGAGAGTTGGGATGTCGGAGCCGTCTCCTGGTAGTGTGACCAATGCGCAGCCGCTTCCACGGCGGCGCGCGGAGCTTCTCACATTTATCGCCCTTGCCTTCGGCATATGGCCGATCATTGCGGTCGGCATTGTTGGCGGCTTCGGTTTTGCCGTCTGGATGTGGCAGATCGTTTTCGGTCCGCCAGGCCCTCCCGGACATTGAGGCGGCGATGTTTACAAAATCCATCTCACGTCGTGACTTGTTCCGTGGTCCCTCTTCCAGAAGAGCCAGTGGGATTTATCCACCGGGAGCATCCGCCCTGGGACTGTCTGCCTGCACGGGCTGCAATCTGTGCGCCGAACACTGTCCCACCGGAATAATCGTTCTGGTCGATAGCCTGCCGTCGGTCGATTTCTCCTTGGGCGAATGTACGTTCTGCGGCGAATGCAGGGCGGCTTGCCCGGAACCGGTCTTCGAACCGGATGCTGCCGTTCGGTTTCCCCACGTTGCCGTGATCGCCTCTGGTTGCCTGGCAAAACAGGATGTTGCTTGCCAGTCCTGCGGCGAAAGCTGTCCCGAACAGGCTATCCGTTTTCGGCCACGTCTGGGCGGCCCGTTTGTTCCTGAATTCAACGAGCAGATTTGCACTGGCTGCGGCGCTTGCATGCAGGTTTGTCCTGTCGGAGCGATCGGGACGAAGCCTCGTGCACTGGAGCCGGCCCATGTCTGAGGCGACGTATCACATTTCAAGCGCGGTCGTTGCGACGCTGCCTGCAAGGACGGGCGACGTTCTTGCAGAGATCGCCAAGATGGAAAATGTCGAAATCCATGCTCACGCAAACGGGAAGATCATCATCGTCATTGAGGGAACGAGCACCGGGGTGATGGGGCAGTGCCTGACGGCCATTTCACTTCTTGAGGGAGTGATCGCCGCGAACATGGTTTTCGAACATGTCGAAACGGAGAGCGCAGACAGATGACCGAAGCACTGACGCGACGCCAGGTTTTGAAAGCACATGCCGCTGGCATCGCCGCGGCTACGGCTGGCATTTCACTTCCCGCCGCAGCCCAGCCAGTTCCCGGCGGGGTAGGGGCGCTGGAGATCAAATGGTCTAAGGCTCCCTGTCGCTTCTGTGGCACCGGGTGCGGCGTGATGGTCGGCGTCAAGCAAGGTCAGGTCGTAGCAACCCACGGCGACATGCAGGCGGAGGTCAACCGCGGCCTGAACTGCATCAAGGGCTATTTCCTTTCCAAGATCATGTACGGCGAGGACCGGTTGAAGACACCGCTGCTTCGCAAACGCAACGGCGTCTACGCCAAGGATGGCGAATTCGAACCCGTCGGCTGGGACGAAGCCTTCGACGCGATGGCGCAGCAGTGCAAGAAAGTGCTGAAGGAGAAAGGGCCAACAGCCGTCGGCATGTTCGGCTCCGGCCAGTGGACGATCTTCGAGGGCTATGCAGCAACCAAGCTGATGCGGGCCGGATTCCGATCGAACAATCTCGATCCAAACGCCCGCCACTGCATGGCGTCGGCTGCCGTCGCTTTCATGCGGACCTTCGGCATGGACGAGCCGATGGGCTGCTACGACGATTTCGAGAACGCGGATGCCTTCGTGCTCTGGGGATCGAACATGGCCGAGATGCACCCGATCCTTTGGACGCGGGTTGCCGATCGCCGACTTGGCCACGACCATGTTCGCGTCGCGGTCCTGTCAACCTTTACTCACCGTAGTATGGACCTGGCCGACGTTCCGATCATCTTCAAGCCGGGAACCGATCTTGCAATCCTCAACTACATCGCCAACCACATCATCCAGACCGATCGCGTCAATACGGCGTTCGTAGAGAAGCACACCAAGTTTGCCCGTGGCGTGACCGACATTGGATACGGACTGCGGCCTGACGATCCGAAAGAAGTGAACGCCGCCAATTCGGCCGATCCGGGTAAGACAGAGCCGATGGATTTCGCGGCTTTCAAGGAGTTTGTCGCTGAATACACACTGGAGAAGACGGCCGAGTTGACGGGGGTCGAGCCGGAGTTTCTGGAACAACTGGCAGAGCTCTACGCCGACCCGAAGACCAAGGTAATGTCGCTCTGGACAATGGGGTTCAACCAGCATGTCCGCGGCGTCTGGGCAAACCAGATGGTCTACAACATTCACTTGCTGACGGGGAAGATATCCGAACCCGGCAACAGTCCTTTCTCGCTGACGGGCCAGCCCTCGGCCTGCGGCACGGCGCGGGAGGTCGGAACGTTCGCCCACCGTCTGCCGGCAGACATGGTTGTAACCAATCCCGAGCATCGCAAGCATGCGGAGGAAATCTGGCGCATTCCCCACGGCATCATTCCCGAGAAGCCGGGATACCATGCCGTTCAGCAGGACCGGATGCTGAAGGACGGCAAGCTCAATTTCTATTGGGTACAGTGTAACAACAACGTCCAGGCAGCACCCAACACCAGCAACGAGACCTATCAGGGCTATCGTAATCCTGAGAACTTCATCGTCGTCTCCGACGCCTATCCGACAATCACCGCGATGAGTGCTGATCTCATTCTGCCAGCCGCCATGTGGGTGGAAAAAGAAGGCGCTTACGGCAACGCAGAACGCAGGACCCACGTCTGGCATCAGCTCGTCCAAGCGTCTGGTGATGCACGTTCTGATCTCTGGCAGATGATGGAGTTCTCGAAGCGCTTCACCACGGAAGACGTCTGGCCGGCGGAGATGCTCGACGCCAATCCGACCTATCGGGGCAAGACCCTTTTCGACGTGCTGTTCCGCAACGGCGAGGTCGATCGGTACCCGCTCAGCGAGATCAACGGCGAATACGACAACAACGAGTCGAAGGACTTCGGCTTCTACGTCCAGAAAGGCCTGTTCGAGGAGTACGCATCGTTCGGGCGGGGCCACGGCCACGATCTTGCGCCCTATGACGCCTACCACGAAGTGCGTGGGCTGCGCTGGCCGGTCGTGGATGGGCAGGAAACGAAGTGGCGGTATCGGGAGGGGTACGATCCCTACGTGAAGCCGGGAGAGGGCGTGAATTTCTACGGTCAGAAGGATGGTAGGGCGGTTATCCTGGCCGTGCCGTACGAGCCACCGGCAGAATCGCCCGATGAGGAGTTCGATTTCTGGCTCGTGACGGGGCGGGTTCTCGAGCACTGGCATTCCGGATCGATGACGATGCGGGTTCCGGAGCTCTACAAGGCGTTTCCTGGCGCTCGTTGTTTCATGAACGCCGACGATGCCCGGAAACGCGGGATCAACCAGGGGGCGGAAGTCCGCATCGTTTCGCGGCGCGGCGAAATGCGCACCCGCATCGACATCCGCGGTCGAAACCGAATGCCCACGGGCGTCATCTTCATTCCATGGTTCGACGCAAGCCAGCTGATTAACAAGGTAACACTCGACGCCACCGATCCCATCTCCAAACAGACGGATTTCAAAAAATGCGCGGTCAAGATTCTCCCGGTCGTCGTCTGATGCGCCCCGAATGGACTGCAATCGCCGGCGGGATTTTCGTCTTCATCGCGACCGCGGCGATCGGCCAGGTGGCGACGCAGAACGTCCCGCAGCTTCAGGGCCAGACTCAGGCCATGGAATCGGGAGCGGCCACCGTCCTTCCGAAATGGGTGATCGACGACAAGCGCAAGATGCGCGCCTATCCGGACCAGCCTCCGATCATCCCCCACTCGATCGAGGGCTACGAACTGTCGGTCAACGCCAACCGTTGCCTCACCTGTCACAAGCGCGAATTCACACAGGACTCGGGCGCGCCGATGATCAGCGTGACGCACTACATGACGCGCGAGGGACAGATGATCGCGGACGTTTCGCCGCGGCGGTACTTCTGTACGGCGTGCCACGTCCCCCAGGCGGACGTCCAGCCGCTGGTTCCCAGCACCTTCAAAGACATGAGCGAACTTGGGTTCAAGCCAGCGGGAAGCGAGTGAGACCATGATCGCCTGGATCCGGAAAGTCGTGTTGTGGGCATGGAGTATCATGATCACGCCCGCCGTGACACTTGGGCTTGGGTTCCTGACGCTCGGCGGCTTCATCGGCGGCGTCATGTTCTGGGGCGCTTTCAACACGGCCCTCGAAGTGACCAATACCGAGAAGTTCTGCACCGGATGCCACGAGATGAAGGCGAACGTCTACGAGGAGCTGACGCGCACCATCCACTTCTCGAACCGTTCGGGAGTGCGCGCAAGCTGTCCCGATTGTCATGTGCCGCACCAGTGGACGGACAAGATCGCCCGCAAGATGCAGGCGTCCAAGGAAGTGTGGGGCAAGCTGTTCGGGACGATCAATACGCGGTCGAAATTTCTCGAGCACCGTCTTGAGCTGGCTCAGCACGAATGGGCGCGCATGAAGGCCAACGACAGTCTGGAATGCCGCAACTGCCACTCTTCGGTCGCGATGGATTTGCAGAAGCAGACCCAGAGGGCGGCTGAAATCCACACGCGATATCTCCTTTCGGGAAAAGCCACCTGCATCGATTGCCACAAGGGCATAGCCCACGAGCTGCCGAACATGGAAGGCATCGATCCTGGCTGGAAAATGCCGAAAGAACTCGAGGGAAAAAAGATGGCCGACGGGACTCCGGATGGTAGCACTCCGGTCGAGGATCTTCGACGCGCTTTGGCCGAAGCTCATGCCGCGGCTTTCTGACATTTAGTTAGGCCATTTCCAGTCGGACATTGTGCCGACGTCGCTCATAGTTCCGCTAGCGGGCCAGTTCGGCTGGCTCGGATAGGCGACATCGCCAGCCGCCTGGCCCCCTTCAAGCCCCTAAAGTTCATGCAGGGCTTCAGCGACAGCGGGAAATGACGTGGTGATGGGTTCACTATCCGCCTGTCACACTCATGTGCCGGGCCACGGCTGGCCTGCCCGTCCGGTCGATGACGAAGTCATGGCCCTTGGGCTTTCGGAAAATCGCTTCGTCGATCGCCGCTGAAAGAATTCCATCGTCAGGGCTGGCGCGCAGGGCGGCTCTGAGATCCGCCGCGTCGTTCTGTCCGAGGCACATGTAGAGGGTTCCGGTGCATGTCAGGCGAACGCGGTTGCAGCTCTCACAGAAATTGTGCGTCATCGGGGTTATGAAGCCAAGGCGGCCGCCCGTCTCCTCGACACGGACGTAGCGGGCAGGGCCTCCTGTGCGATGTCCGATATCGGTCAGCGTGAAATCCTTTTCGAGATCGGCGCGAAGCCTGGACAAAGGCAGATACCGGTTCGTGCGGTCCTCATCGATTTCCCCCATGGGCATCGTTTCGATCAGAGTAAGATCCATTCTGCGGCTATGAGCAAAGCGCAGCAGGTCGGGGATTTCGACGTCGTTGAAGTCCTTCAGAGCGACCGCGTTCAGCTTGACGTGGATGCCCGCCCTCAAGGCGCAATCGATCCCCTCCATCACCTTCCCAAGATCGCCCCAGCGGGTGATCTTGGTGAACTTGTCCGGATCGAGGGTGTCGAGTGAAACGTTGATCCGCCGCACGCCGCAGTCATATAGCTCGTCGGCATGGCGGGCGAGTTGCGAGCCGTTTGTCGTTATCGTGAGTTCGTCCAGCCCGGAACCGATCCTCTTGCCCAGTTGCCGCACCAGTACCATGACATTCTTGCGGACGAGGGGTTCGCCGCCCGTGAGCCTGATCTTGCGCACACCCTTATCGATGAAGACGGAGCACACACGCTCGAGCTCCTCCAGGGTCAGAAGGTCCTTCCTCGGCAAGAACTGCATGTTTTCAGCCATGCAGTAGGTGCAGCGGAAATCGCATCTGTCCGTGACGGAAACCCTCAGGTAGCTCACAGCCCTCCCGAAGGGATCGATCATCGGTGCGGCCTGCGAGGCGACCTTGTCGATGACTTGCTGGTATGGAGGGAAGGCGGCGTTCATATAAGTCTCACCCGATGCACGGACCACAGAGGCTCAATATGCACCAAACCGATTGTGAATGCTTCTGTGCTGCCAGCTCTCGCGGGTCCGCTATCTTGTATAACCATCCCGGCCACGTAGTTGCCACCAGGGGAAACGGAAATTATTTCCTCTTCGCGCCCCCGTTGCGGTCGTTCACCTCACGCGCTTGGCCTTCTGGAAGCCGTCAGTCTGCTACCGAGTGGTCTAGACCGGGACGCGCCAAGAGGAGACGTCACCACTCTTCAGACCGATGGGCTGGACGGCCGCTATCGGTTGCTGGTCGATGCCATCACAGCCTATGCCGGCTATATGCTCGATCCTGATGGACACGTCAGTAGCTGGAACTCAGGTGCCAAACGGTTCAAGGGTTACACAGAGGCCGAGATCCTGGGCGAGCACTTCTCGCGCTTCTATACACCTGAGGATCGGCAGGCCGGCATGCCGCAAGAGGTCCTGGAACTGCGGCGGCCGAAGGCCGATTTGAGGCTGAGGGCTGGCGCGTCCGAAAGGATGGCGCGCCCTTTTGGGCTCACGTTGTGATTGATGTCATCCGCGATCCAGATCCTTTCCAGCGACGATTGGGCCGTGATTAGCCAGAAGCACAGCGCTGCGTTTTCCCGCAAGGCCACAAAGCGCGGCGCCCATCTCGGGATCGCCCGGCATGGAGCAGCCGAGGCCGACGGCCACCAGCGCGCCACTCTGCCGGAGGCATTGGATGGCGGTGGTGACGGCTGTCGGATGGCAGGAGCAATCCAAAGGTGTTTGAACTCCCAGACTGTGGAGGCCCCCGTGTGTATTCTCTCAGGGCGATACGAAACTGTGTGCCATCATCAAAATCCGGAAACCCTCGAATACCGAGGTTCGACCAGCGCAACGGCTGTGCCCTACTGCCGATCAATGACGGTTCGAACCGGCATAGTGGCGGAGGATCGCTGCAGTGTCAGGGTCGGATGTCTGGAATCCCAGTTCCGCCCGCAGTTCCACCGCATGCAAGTGTTCGAGCATAATATTCTCAGCCTCAGCGACTTTGCCGGATCGCAACGCGCGAATGATTTGGACGTGCTCCTCAACAGCGCACTCGGGTGAGTGCAATCGGGCAAAGCGCGCGAGGATCAATGATGAGCGGGATACGACTTCGCGCACGAACCGAGTCAGAGCCAGTGATCCCGTCAATTCGGCAAGTAGGATATGGAACTCACCGGCCAGTCGGATCGAGGTCGGACCGTCGCTCTTTAGCGCTCCTTCTTCTTCTCTGACGTGGGCCTCTAGCCGAGTAGCGTGGATCTCATCAAAACAGGTCACAAGCCGACGGACAACTTCGGTTTCGAGCATGAACCGCAAGGAGAAAATATCCTTGGCCTCCTCGATTGTCGGCTCTGCTACGCTGGCTCCCTTGTTGGCCTTGAGATCGACGAGACCCTCGGCATTGAGACGGACAAGGGCCCCACGTACGCTCGTCCTGCTAACCTTGAATTGATCGGCAATCGTATCCTCTGACAATTTCACGCCGGGTTTCAATGCCTGCTCAATTATAGCCTGGCGAAGCAGCCGATAGACATGATCGGCGCGGCTCGATCGTTCAGACAAGGCAGACCTCCTCAATCGTCGGCGACGACAAAACTCTGATTCAAAATATCTACTTACAGGGCGCCTTGTGTGTTCACAATTGATCCCGATTGTCCATCTATCTATGAGATTTTATGCATGCTCAAGTGCATACAATACATTTGCGCAAATCTCCTATTCATCGTATACAATAACTGCACACAGTTATCCAGTTCCCCTTCACCGGGGCGTGTGTGATCTGGGAGGAGCGTCTGATCAAATCAGACGACCAGTGAAATGGTAATTGCTGCGATTAATGGGAGAGGAAAATGAAACATACAATTCTGCACCTGTGCACGGCTGCTGCGATCGGCCTTGCGGCAACAACGGCGCACGCTGCAACAACGCTTGATACAGTCCGGGAACGCGGAAAGCTGATCTGCGGCGTGTCGACCAGCACCCCTGGGATTGCCTATCCTGACGACAAGGGACGCATGCATGGCTTTGACGTTGATATCTGTCGTGCAGTCGCGGCCGCAGTATTTGGCGATGCGGAAAAGGTGGATTTCGTCGTCACCAACATCAACACACGGTTCCAGGCGGTCCAATCCGGCGAAATCGACATCCTTTCTCGCCAGTCAACGCAGACATTCTCCCGCGAAACTTCCCTCGGCATCGATTTCGGCCCGACCGTCCTTTACGACGGCCAAGGCCTGATGGTGCCGAAGACGCTGGGTGTAACCAGCGCCAAGGACCTGACGGATGCGGCGATCTGTACATTGCCAGGAACCACGACCGCGCAGAATCTGACTGATTTTTTCCGCACCATCGGTGGCAAGTTCGAAATGGTGGTGTTTGAAAGCCCGGATGAAAACCGCGCAGCATTTTTCTCAGGCCGTTGCGAGGCACTTTCCTCCGACCGCTCGGATCTGGCTGCGATCCGCGCCGTTGCCAACAACCCGGATGACTACGTCATTCTGCCGGAAACGATTTCCAAGGAGCCGTTGGCGCCCGCAGTGCGTCAGAACGATTCCAATTGGCGCGATATCGTTGCCTGGTCTTCCTGGATGCTGATGGCCGCCGAAGAAAAGGGCATTACGCAGGCCAATGTCGATGAAATGCTGAAAAGCGAAGATCCCGAAATCCAGCGCATGCTCGGCGTTAACGAGGATCTGGGCAAGATGCTAAACCTCGACACCAAATGGGGCTACAACATCATCAAGAGTGTCGGCAACTATGGCGAAGTGTTCGATCGCAGTCTTACCGGTATTGGCTTGACGCGTGGGCCAAACACGCTCTGGAACGCCGGTGGTTTGCTCTACGCTCCGCCGTTCCGTTAATGTCTAAAGGGGGCCTCATTCCTGTTGGGACGGAGGCCCCGCTGAGGCGACTGATTTCTGTGCGCGATTTCTGGCGCGCAGCGTCAAACCGAAACGCGCCCGAGCCAATGTCGCGAAATGCGACTCCGGCCCCTGCGCCACCTCCGTAGCGTGCAGTCATGTCTTTTTTCTATGACACGCGCATTCGTGCGCTCTTTTACCAGTCGGTTGCAATTGTCGCGGTGCTGTTGATTGCATCGATCATGTTCAGTACCGCCTCGGACAATCTGGCAAAACAGGGAATAGCGACCGGCTTCGACTTTCTATGGCGGCAAGCCGGCTTCGTCATTTCGGAAACCTCGATCGCCTACGGCCCAACCGATACGGTTGGCAGGGCCATTTTTGTCGGCATTATCAATACCGTCAAAGTTTCGCTGCTTGCTGCGATCTTCGGAACGATAGTGGGCTTGCTCGTCGGCATTGGCCGGCTATCGCACAATCCCGTTCTGTCGCGTCTGATGCTGACTTATGTCGAGCTACTGCGCAACGTTCCGCTGCTGCTCTATCTATTTCTCTGGTACGCGCTCATCATATCGGTATTTCCACCCGTCAAGCAGGCAATCCAGTTTTTTCCCGGTTTCTTTCTGTCCAACAGCGGACTTGCGATGCCATCGGTCGCGTTCGAATCCGGCTTCGAACCGCTGGCCGTAGCGTCGGTAACAAGCATTGTTGCAGCGATTGCCACAAGAATTTTCCTGCTGCGGCGCCACCGCGAGACGGGGCAGGAGCGTCCGATCCTTCTGCTGTCGCTCGTTGCGTTCGCACTACCGCTGATCGCGGTTGCGCTGGTGTCGAACATCACCATCGTATGGGACATTCCGATGGTCGGAAAGTTCCGGCTGGCGGGCGGCTATCAAATTCGGCCGGAGTTTGTCGCTCTTCTGTTCGGATTGACACTAAGTGTATCGGCTGCCGTCGCCGAAACCGTTCGCGCCGGCATTCAGGCGGTTGGCAAGGGTCAATGGGAAGCGGCCACAGCGCTCGGGCTTCCCCGTTCCCGCACGATGCGGCTCATCATACTGCCGCAGGCCTTGCGGCTTATCATTCCGCCGCTGACCAATACCTATCTCACCGTATTCAAGAACAGTTCGTTGGCGATCGCTGTCGGCTATCCCGATCTTGTGATGGTATCGAACACCGTCATGAACCAGACAGGGCAGGCGATTGAGACTATTGCCATTTTCATGGGCGTCTATCTCTCATTGTCGATCCTGATCGCTCTGCTAATGAACTGGTACAATGCGCGCGTCGCCCTAAAGGAGCGCTGATCTATGGCCGACATTGACGCTCTTGCGACAGGCTCACAGCTCAATCCTGCCGAATCCCGCTTTCCGCACAAGCTCTCCGCCTATTTTGGTACGCCCGGAAACGCGCTGATCACGATTGCCAGTCTTGTTGCAATCGCCGCCCTGATCAAGCTCGCCTTCGCATGGCTGGTTCTGAATGCGGTGTTTGCCGGCACCCCCGCGGATTGCAAGCTTGCCAGCGGTGCATGCTGGCCCTTTCTGCGGGAAAAACTGCGTTTCATCCTGTTCGGCTTCTACCCATTCGACCAGCAGTGGCGGCCATTCATGGCCGTTCTGCTGTTTCTTGTCTCCTGCGGCATTTCGATGGTACCGCGTTTATGGAGCCGCAGCCTTCTTATGGCATGGTTCCTCCTTGTATTGCCGGCACTCTATATTGTGATGGCCGGCGGTTTCTTCGGTCTGACACCCGTGCCGACGGCGCAATGGGGCGGCTTGCCGCTCTCCTTCATGTTGTCATTCATCGGACTGTCTACCGGCTTGCCTCTCGGTATCGCACTTGCACTCGCAAGAGCCTCAAGCCTTCCGGTCATCCGAATTCTCGGTGTGAGCATCATTGAGATGGTGCGCGGAGTTCCCCTGATCAGCATACTGTTCATGGCGACCGTCATGCTGCCGTTGTTCATGCCGGATGGCATGACCATCGATAAACTCCTTCGTGCTCAACTAGCGATCAGCATTTTTGCCGCCGCTTATATCGCAGAAATTGTGCGCGGCGGCTTGCAGAGTGTGCCGAGAGGTCAAATCGAAGCCGGACAATCGCTCGGTCTGCACTACTGGCAGTCTATGTTCATGATCGTACTGCCTCAGGCGTTGCGCAAAGTGATTCCGCCGTTGGTGGCCCTGTTCATCGGCTTCTTCCAGGATACCACGCTGGTGACGATCATTGGTCTCCTCGATTTTCTCGATACCATGCGCTCCGCGCTCCGCTCGCCGGAATGGCAAGGCATCGCCGTTATTGAAGGCTACTTGTTTGCCGCAGCAGTCTATTTCCTTTTCAGCGCGCTGATGGGCATCTACAGCCGCTTTCTCGAACAGCACTTCAGGACGACCCATGAATAAGACCGTCACCGCTATCCGCAAGGCCCATACCGTTGTGGCATTCGATGCCGCCACGGCTACCCATGTCTATATGCATGACGCCGACGTCGCGTTTGATGAAACCGGCATTGTGCATGTGGGGGGCAACTATGATGGTCCCGCCGCGAACGAAATCTCTGGTCGCAACCGCATGGTGATGCCGGGGCTGGTGAATGTGCATTGCCATTCGGGCGACGAACCCGTGGCCAAAGGCATCTTCGACGACCAGGGCACACAAGCGCTCTGGGGTAATGCTTTGTACGAGTATTCGGCGCTCCTGGATATCGATGATACTTCGCTTGAGGCAGCCCTGACGGTGATGGTCGGCGATCTGATGCGCAGTGGCGTGACCACACTTTTGGATATCGCCGCTCCACACGCCAAATGGCTGCCAACGCTGGCAAAGAGCGGCGCGCGCGCCTATGTCGCACCGGGGTTCCGCGAAGCCCAGTGGCGCGTTGTCGACAGTCATCGCCTCGACTTCAACTGGGACAAGGCCAGGGGTCGCGATGCCTTCGCCCGTGCGCTTGAACTGGTCGATGAAGCACGGGCTCACGCCTGTGGCCGGCTCGGCGGCATCGTTGCACCATCACAAATCGAGACCTGCTCTCCAGAACTACTGATTGATGCGACACAGGAGGCGCACAAACGCGGTATTCCGATAACCATTCACGCCGCCCAGACAATGACCGAACATGAAGAACTGTTGCGTCGAACGGGTCTGACAGCGGTGCAGTATATGGAACGCCTGGGCATTCTAGGCCCGAACCTCATCATCGGACACTGCATCTTTGTCGACAGCCATTCCTGGACGCGGCAGCGTACCGATCTCGATCTCAAGCTGCTTGCCGAGCGTAAAGCAACCGTTGCCCATTGCCCGGTGACCTTTTCGCGCAGCGGCATGACTTTGGAGTCCGTTGGGCGTTATCGGCGCAATGGGGTCAATGTCGCGCTCGGGACCGATAGTTATCCTTTCAACATGCTCGAGGAAATGCGGCGAGCCCTGATCTGTTCGCGCGTCGCCGGCAAATCGGTGTTTGACATAGATACCGCTGGCATCCTTGAGGTCGCAACTCTTGCCGGGGCTAAGGCCCTTGGAAGAGGGGATCTCGGTCGTATCGCCAAGGGGGCCAAGGCCGATTTCTCCCTCATTGACCTCAACCACCACACCATGCAGCCAGTCTATGATCCGCTGCGCAACCTGATCCATTGTGCTGCCGAACGGGCGGTGGAAGCGGTCTATGTTGATGGCGCACGCGTTGTCGAGGGTGGTCGTCCGACGTTGCTTGACTATGACGGGGCGGTTGCAGCCTTGAAGGACGCTCAGGCGTATTGCTGCCGAAAGGCCGAAGCCAACGACCCACAGCGTCGCAAAATCGCTGCGCTAGCCCCAAAATCTCTGCCGGTGGCCAGCGGAAGCCGCGTGTTGTGACGTGCGCCCGATCTTGGGGTGGCAGCAGCAGGAATTTTCCGGGGTTTGGGCTCAGGTCGGCAGTGGGCCAACGAGCAGTTCATTAGCAAAATCCGGTCCTGGATGCCGTTGACGCTGCGTGGGGATGCGCAACTTTTGTCTACAATATTTGGTGCTGATTGGCTGGCAATGCCGGCGGCTGCGAAGAGTGCAGAAGGTCTTGGCCCCCAAGGGACAACTTTTCGGCTCGGAGAAATTCAACAGCGTGAGCGGAGCGAGCAGCGTACGAACTCTGCTGGCGCTCAATCTCACACGTGCCGGCGGCAAGGCTTTCATTCACCGTCTCCTCTCGTTGCACGGCCTTTTTATCCGCCCATACGTTCAAATGCATAGGAGCCTGGGCTTGCCGGGAAGACGACGGAGCGGTGGTGGATATGGGTATGCGCGGCACGCGCCAGAACCTGGCTTTCTGATGCCAGCTCATCCCTTCCGAGACAGCCAGTCGCACGTGCAGATAAAGTTCCACGGTGTAAATCCCTTGTCCCTCCTGCGTCGATGCAGAAGGAAGATAGGTGGCCGGATTTTACTCCGCCCCTACGGCGAGATTATCGCGCCGTTACCGTGGCCGACTTTGCACCGCCGCTCTCAGCCAGGACCGTCGTTGGAAGCGAAGCCGATAGCATTCCGTCTAAAGTTCTATTTCCGCATGACCTTCGATGAAAAATATGCAGCTGCCTTCCAGTTCGACACGGTCGCCGGAGAGACGACATGTCACTTCGCCACCGCGTTGCGAAGCCTGGTAGGCGCGGAATGCCGATTTGCCGGTCTTGGCTGCCCAGTATGGTGCCAGCATGCAGTGCGCGGCACCTGTCACCGGATCTTCCGGGATCCCCTTCGCGGGAGCGAAGTACCGGCTCACGAAATCAAAACCTTCGTCGCCTTGGGCGGTAACGATCAAGCCCGGACGATCAAAACCTGAGATTGCCGCGAAATCCGGTCTAAGTTCACGCACTGTCTTGGCATTGTCCAGCAACACGAGATAGTTGTATTGGCTGCTGTAAACTTCGACAGGCGTTGCGTTCAGCGCGGAAGCCATGGCCGCAGGGATCATCACCTTTTCAGACTGCCTGGATGGAAAATCCAGGACGTACCTGCCGTCGTTGCGCCAAACATTCAAGATACCGCTCGCCGTGCTGAACGACACGGTGTCGCCTTTTACGTCGAGACGCTCCAGCACGACGGCCGCACTTGCAAGAGTAGCGTGGCCGCACAGCGGCACCTCCACGGCAGGCGTGAACCAACGAAGGTGATAGTCCTTCTCCCTGGGAACCAGGAAAGCCGTTTCCGGGAGATTGTTCTCTGCTGCGATCGTTTGCAAGACCTCGTCGCTCGGGAAGCTGGGCAAGACCATGACGGCCGCCGGGTTTCCCTTGAAACGGGTCGTGGTAAACGCATCGATCTGAAAAAATGGTACTTGCATCTTATGACTTCCAAAGCAGCGTCAGGCCTGACTTTTGCACAAAGTCAGGCCTGACGCTGCATCTTATGGCGTTAAACTCCGCGAATTGCGCCACCATCGACCCTGATTTTCGATCCAGTCACATAGGATGCGCGCTCAGATGCCAGAAACACGGCAACATCCGCAAACTCTTCCGGGCGTCCGTAACGGCCGACAGGGATGCCCGCGGCAGATGCGGCAGCCACATCGGCAACGCTTCGCTCGGATCGTTTTGCAGCGTTTGCGTCAAGCTCGTCGACGCGCTGTGTGTGAATACGCCCGGGCAGGAGGACGTTCACGGTGACGCCGTCGGCGGCGACTTCTTCTGCGAGCGTTTTCGACCAACCGACGATGGCCGAGCGGATCCCGTTTGAGAGTGCCAGCCGCGGGATCGGTTGTTCCACGCCGGAGGATGTCAGGGTGATGATCCGGCCCCAATTTTTTGTCCGCATCGGAGGCAGCAGCCGGCCGGTCAGATGAAAGAGGTTTGCGGCCATTGTCTCGAACTGAGCAAGCCAGTCGGTCCGCGAAGCGTCAAGAGCGGCGGCCGGAGGCGGGCCACCGGTGTTATTGATCAGGATATCGACGCCACCCTTTGCCAGAAGGCGGTCACAAAGGTCATCGATGCTCGCGAGATCGCCGAGATCAAGCTGCGTAGGCATGACCGGACCAGCGCCCTGCGGCAAAGCGTTGGCCCAGGTTTCTATCTTGTCGACTGACCTTGCCGCCGCAAAGACGGTTGCGCCTTCCTGCGCGAGGCCGGCAGCGATAGCAGCGCCCAGGCCGCGGCTTGCGCCGAGCACGAGGGCTGTCTTGTTCTCAAGTCCGAGTTTCATTGGCCAAGCTCCTGCAGTCGTTCGGTCTGTCGTTCGATGAGCCGTTCGATTTCGTAGATGTCGTCCTTCGAAAGGCTGGCACCGGGTTTGCGCAGAGCAGCGGACGCGATCGCGCCGCGCTTAGCCATGATATATTTGCGGATCGAAAGTCCGAGACCGGGCTGCTGCTCGTAACGCGCCAGCGGCAGATAGGCGTCGAAGATATCCTGTGCCCGGGCAAGGTCGCCTTCGCGCTGGAAACGCACGACGTCCCGCATCATTTCGGGATAGGCAAAGCCGGTCATCGCGCCATCGGCGCCGCGCGCCATTTCTTCCGGCAGGAACATGCCGCCATTGCCGCAAAGGATCGAGATACGGCGCTTGCCGTGCGTTTCCGCAGCTTTGCGTAAGGCGGTGATCTTGCTAAGGCCCGGCCAGTCTTCATGCTTGAGGCAAACGCAGGTGGGCACCTGGTCGATGATGGTTTGAATTACCGAAACCGGGATCGTCACGGAGGTGACGAGCGGAAAATCCTGAAGAACGAAGGGAACGTCGCCAAGAAAATCGGCTGCCTGCTGGTAATAGCCGACGATTTGCTGGTCGTTTCGAAGCGTCGGCGGCGGGGCAATCATCACGCCGGCCGCACCCTCACCCATTATCATGTCGGTCAGCGTCTTCATCGGAGCGAAACCCCCGGACGAAACGCCTGCGATCACCGGCACGCGGCCATCAACGCGCTTCAGGGTGCGCCTCACGTAAGTTTGCGATTCCTCCGTCGTCAGCTTCTGGGCCTCGCCCATCATTCCGAGCACAGTCAATCCGGTGGCGCCACGGTCCAGGTAAAAATCGATCATCCGATCGGTGCTGTCGAGATCGAGCGCGCCGGTGTCGGTGAACGGTGTCAGCGCGATAATATAGACGCCGTTTGCGTCCTCTGTCAGTCTTGCCATGGGAGTCCTCATTCGACGGAAGGGGTTGCGTTCGGATAGCGGGCCGCGCCGAAGAAGCCTTCGGGCAGGCCGATCATCGATTTCAGGTTCATGCGCGCAACAAGCGCGTCCGCTTCGCGATTGGCGGCGGCGAGGATTGCAGTTGCGTCTGCCTTCGCCGGTCGACCGGCCTCCAACAGCACTTCGCCATCGATCACAACCATATCGACATCGTTGCCGTTGGCAAAATAAACGGTGCGGAAAACCGGCATCTGGAACGGCGCCAGATGAGGACGGTCCATGTCGATGACGACGACGTCGGCCCTCTTGCCGGCCTCGAGTGAGCCGATCTCCCCATCGAGGCCAAGTGCCTTTGCGGCATCGATGGTTGCCATTTCAAGGACTTTGCCGGGTGGCAGGACGGAAGGGTCGCGGAAGAATGTCCGGTGATAATGCATGCATTGCTGCATGTGGCGGAACATGTCGGAAGAGCGATCCGGTGCCGTGGCGTCAGAGCCGAGCGCTACGACTGCGCCGGCTTCGATCAGTTCGATTGCCGGGCATCGACCGAGAATCGAGGCGATCGCGCTGGGATTGTGCGCAATGCGCGTGCCGGTATCCGCAACGATCTGGATTTCTTCTGCGCTGAGGTCGATCGCATGCGACAGTAGCGCATCCGGACCCAGCATGCCGATATCCTTCGCCCGCGCAACCGAGCCACGCCAATGGCCGTCCTGGGTGAAGATGACACCGGCGTCACGCGACAGAGCCCGCATCGTCCGCGTCTGGGAAACGGCAGCTTCATAGTCGCTGGCGGAGAGCGTTTCGGCGTGCTCGTCGCGAAGCACGGGTGTCAGTAGGGCAATGCGCATGCGCCCCTTGCCGTGCCAGCTTTCCAGCAGCGAGCGCGAGACTGTGAACTGATCCTGGAATGTGACAGCTTTTTCATGGCGCTTGCTTCCATCCCAACGTGCATAGGTGCGCGGATGGGGCGGGCGCGTAGAACCGACCGCAACCACGGAACGTGTACCGATGGCGGCCACGGCCTCGCAATGGGCATGACCATAGACAGGATCGTCGGTACGCATGATCGTGTCGCCGCCACCGAGCAGCGATACGCCGCAGGTCACGCCAAAGCGAAGCCGTTCCAGGGCGGCAAGCTGCGCTTCGGCATACCAGAATTCTGGCGTCGCGCCGACGGTATAGGCCGTGTTGACAATCTCTTCCCAGCAACCGGCCTGTTCCATGCCCATCGTCTTGATCAGGCCGTGGCCGGCATGGGCGTGGACGTCGATCAGGCCGGGCATGACAACCTTGCCGGAGGTATCGATGGTGCGGCCGGCACGATAGCGCGATGCCAACACATCTGCGGAGCCGACGTCGATAATCCGGTCGGCGAGCACCGCGACAGCGCCATAGTCGATCACCTGGCGGCTGGCATCCATGGTGATGACGGTTCCGCCGGAAAACAGCAGGTCGATATCAATCACGACTTTTCCCTTCCTGGCCAAAACCGGGCAGCGCCGTGACGTCGAGGACGGCGTCTGGGCGCATGCGCCAGTCCGGATGGTCGCCGGCCAATCCCGTGACACGTAAGGGGTTATAGAGATAGAGCCAAGGCGGATTCGTTTGCAGCAACCGATAGGCGTTTTGGTAAATCGCCCCGCGCGTGGTGCCGCTCGTGGTGCGCCGTCCCGCGTCGATCAGCTGCTCCACCTCGCTGTTGTCATAACCGAGCCACCAGGAGCCGCGAGCACGTGCGTCGATCTTTTCGGCTAGCACGCGGAACGTGCTGAGCGGACTGGAATCGAAGACACACATGTCACGCACCTGTTTCAAGCGCACCCCATGAGCATACGCCTCGCGGTCTTCGTGGCGATGGACGCGGAAGGATATGCCGATTTCCAAGAGTTGCCGCTCAACGGCAGCGGTCAGCGTTTCCGCTTCGTCCGGCAGATGTGTCGGGCAGTCTACCTCGATGACGAGACCATCGGCATGGCCCGCCGCCGCCAGCAGGAGCTTTGCTTCGGAGAGATCGCGTTCCAGACCGCCGGTGGCATCCGTGACGCCGAAATGTGCGGGGCTCACAAAACCGGTCAGTGGCCGAGCGGCACCAGCGACGACCGTGTCGACCAACGCCTGCCGGTCGAGCGCGAGATTGGCTGCGCGCCGAACGCGCTGATCGGCGAACGGTCCGCTGGTGCTGTTGAAGAGGTAGATGATCGAGACAGGAACCAACGAGACGGCGCGGGTAAAGCCATCGCTGCGATCAAGCGCATGGGACTGCTGGAAATCGAGGCTATTTGCGACCTGCGCTTGGCCAGCAACAAGCATATCCTGACGTCGGTCTGCATCCGGTTCGAAAACAAAACGGATCTGCTCGTTTGCAGGTTGCTTGCCATGCCAGCCGTCGAAACGGCGGCCGGTGATGTCGTGGCCGTCGCGGAAATTCTCGAAACGGTAGGGACCTGTGCCGACCGGTACCGAGACATCGCCGCCTTCGTAGCGGTCGAGTGCACCGGGCGCGATGACATAGCCGTAAACAAGGACGTCAAGAAGATCGGCCATGGGACGAGCGAGGGCGATTTCGACCGTCCTGGCATCTAGGGCAGTGATCAGCGCATCGCCGAGATATTGGTACCAAACGCCGGGTGCACCCAGCGTGTACCCCTTGTCTGCGCGTGACATCCGGCGCAGCGAAAGGATGACTGCATCGGCATTGCAGGTGGTCCCGTCGTGGAAGGTCAGGGCCTCGCGCAGGCGGAATGTCCATGTCCGGGCATCGTCTGACACGTGCCAACGCTCAGCGAGTGCAGGAATGTAGCTGCCGTCTTGGCCATACCGCACGAGGCCATCGAAGAAGGCGTCGAAGACGCATAGCACGTCGTTTGCGTCCGTGCAGTCGTGCGGGTCTTCAAGCCGCAGCCGCGGTTGGGCGATTGTCGCTGTGTTCATGACGGGAAAGCCTCCGGGGCGGGATCGTGCAGATGGCAGGCAACGCTGCCGCCGCCGGGCTGCGGGCGAAGCGCCGGGCGCTCCACCGCGCATCGCGAGAAGGCGAGGGGACAGCGGGTTCTGAAGCAGCAGCCCGAGGGCAGGTTCAATGCGCTCGGCACCTCGCCGGCGATTTCCACGTCAGGCTTTCGCAGCGACTTGTCGACGCTCGGCGCTGCGGAGAGCAAGGCTTGCGTGTAGGGATGTCGCGGATTGGTAAAGAGCTGGTCGCGCGAGGCCGTCTCGACCATGAAGCCGAGATACATGACGGCAATCCGGTCGGCGATATGGTGAACCACCGACAGGTCATGGGATACGAAAAGATAGGACAGCCCGAACTCGTCGCGCAGATCCATCATGAGGTTGAGGATCTGCGCTTGGATCGAGACGTCGAGCGCAGACACCGGCTCGTCGGCTATGATCAACTTGGGCCGCACCGACAATGCGCGCGCGATCCCAATGCGCTGGCGCTGGCCGCCGGAGAATTGATGGGGATAGCGGTTTGCCTGTTCGGCGTTGAGACCAACACGTCCGAGCAACCTGATCGCCTCCGCCTCGAGTTCCCGGCCGCTCATTTTCCTGTCCGAATGCGCGCGCATCGGTTCGATGACGATGTCCTTGATGCGCTGCCGCGGGTTGAGAGACGCGTAAGGATCCTGGAAGATCATCTGGAGTTTACGCCGGAATGGCCGCAGTTCCTTCTGGCCGAGGCTGGAAACCTCTGTTCCGTCGATATTGATTTCGCCGGATGTCGGGGCGTGTATGCGCGCTATGGTCTTTGCGACGGTCGATTTTCCACAGCCGGATTCCCCCACGAGCGCCAGCACTTCGCCGGGCGCAATCGACAGCGACACACCGTTGACCGCGTTCAACACTTTTTGGGGTGCAAGCAGCTTCCCACCGCCGATCTGCAGGCGATCGAAAAAACCGTCGCTGATGGGGAAAGCTTTCACGAGGTTGCGGACCTCAAGCACGGGTTGCATCATCGTGCCGCCTCTTCAAGTGGAAAATGACAGGCGGCGTCGAGCGATCCGCGGACGTGGGCAAGATCTGGTGAGCGTTCGGTGCACACGGGCTGGGCGCGGGGGCAACGCCCGCGGAACGAACAGCCGACGCCGATCGCACGGATATCCGGAACGGTTCCTGGGATTTGCCGCAAGCGATGCTGCCGGTCCGAAATGCGGGGAATGCTGTCCAGCAATCCGCGGGTATAGGGATGTGCCGGATTTGCAATGATCTCGTGGGTCAACCCACGTTCGACTACCCTGCCGCAATAGAGCACCACGACGCGGTCTGCCATTTCCGACACCACCGCGAGATCGTGCGTGACGAGGATCATGGCCGCACCGGTGTCCTCGACCTGGCGCCGCATGAGCTTCAGGATTTGCGACTGGACAGTTACGTCAAGGGCTGTCGTCGGCTCGTCAGCAATGATCAGACGCGACCCAGCAAGAAGCGCGATGGCGATCACGACACGCTGGCGCATACCGCCGGAAAACTGATGCGGATAGGCGTCCAACCTCTTGTCGGCCTCGGATATTCCGACATCCTCCAGCACGCGAATGCAGCGCGCGCGCCGAGCGGCCCGATCGAGATCGGTGTGCAGGCGCAGCACCTCGTCCATCTGCCGGCCGACGGTATAGACCGGATTGAGCGAGGTCATCGGGTCCTGGAAGACCATGGCGATCTGGCGCCCGCGCACGCTGCGCATCGCGCGTTCGTCGAGCTTGCCAATGTCACGGCCATCGAAATGGATCTCGCCGCCGACGATTTTCCCGGGTGGATCGATAAGGCCGAGGATCGAGAAGCCGATCACTGACTTGCCGCCGCCGGACTCCCCGACAAGACCGACGATCTCGCCGGCCCCGACGTCGAAACTGACGCCGTCGACAGCCTTCACCAGTCCGCCAAAGGTGTGGAAATGGGTTTGCAGGCCCCGAATGTCGAGCAAAGGTTCTGCCATGCGCGCGTCCTCCCTCATGACTTAACGCAGCCGCGGATTGAGTTCGTCGCGCAGAAAATCGCCGAACAGGTTGATGCCGAAGACGAGGAACATGATGAATAGTCCGGGAAAGGCCGACGTCCACCAGATCCCGGAGAAGAGAACGTCGAAACCTTCCTTGACAAGAAGCCCGAGCGACGGCTCGGTGATAGGCACGCCGACGCCAAGAAAACTCAGCGACGCTTCGATCAGAATAAAAGTACCGACCTGAATCGTCGAAACTACGATCAGCGGTGTGAGGACGTTCGGCAGCACATGGCGTCGGATGATCTGGGCATCGCTGAGGCCGGCAACGCGTGCCGCCTGGATATATTCCTTCTGGATTTCGCCCAGCGTCGAGCCGCGCACGGTGCGTGCATAGACGACCCAACCAACCGCGGTCAGCGCAATCAGGATCATGCCAATGCCATTGCCGAACGCCGACATTAGGAACAGAGCAATCAGCATCGAGGGAAAGGAGAGCTGGATATCGGCGATCCGCATGATGACGGCATCCAGCAAGCCGCCATAGTAACCGGAAATCAGGCCGAGGGTCGTGCCGATCACGCACGAACAGATCATCGCCGCAAGACCGATAAAGGCGGAGATGCGCGCGCCGTAGATGATCGAGGCGAGCACATCGCGGCCTTGGCCGTCGGTGCCCATAACGTAACGCGGATCGCCGCCTTCCAGCCAGACCGGAGGTTTGAAGCTGTCCATCAATTCGAGCTGCGACACGTCGTAGGGATCCTGCCAAACGAGAAACGGTCCGATGATGGCGAGGAGCGCAAAGGCGAGCACAAGCACGCTGCCGAGCACGGCAGGGATGTTTCGGCGGTAGTTATAGACGAGCTCGGATGAAAGCAGGCGGTCCATCTTGTCCTCACTTGACTGTTATACGAGGGTCGATCAGCGTGTAGGCGATATCGACTAGGAAATTGATCGCGACAAAGATGAAGGCGGTTAACATCAGGTAGACGACGATGACGGGCCGGTCGCCGCGATAGATGGAATCGATCAGCAGTTTCCCTGTCCCGGGCCAGGCGAAAATCGTCTCTGTGATCGTCGCGAAGGCGATGAGGTCACCGAGTTGCAGGCCGAAGATGGTGATGACCGGGATCAGGGCGTTCTTCAGGCCGTGCGCAAAGAGGATATGTCGGCGCGAAGCGCCCTTCGCACGGGCGAACTTGATGTAGTCCTGCCGCATCACTTCCATCATGCCGGCGCGGGTGATGCGCAGGATGATAGCGAGCGTGGCAAGCGCCAGCGTAACTGCGGGCAGGATCATGTGCGACCAGCCGTCCGCTGTGAAAATCGACAGGCGCAGCCCCAGCACTTCTATCGTTTCGCCACGCCCCGACGAGGGCAGGAACTGGTAGCGGACCGAGAAGAAGAAGATCAGCATCATCCCGACCCAGAACCCTGGCAGCGAAATGCCGAAGAGCGAGGCGGCCATGATGCCGCGGGAAGCGGCGCGGTTTGGGTTGGCGCCTGCGTAAACGCCCAACGGAATGGCGATGATGGTGGCGATCCCCATGGCAACGAGCACCATCTCCATCGTCGCGGGCAACCGTTCGAGGATGAGGTCTATGGCCGGTTGGCGGAAGACATAGGACCGCCCGAAATCGCCCTGCAACAGGTTGGACAGGAAAATCCAGTATTGGCTAAATAGCGATTGGTCCAGGCCAAGCAGGCGGCGCGCCTGCTCGATCTCGGCGGCGGTGGAATCGATGGGAATGACCATGAAAACCGGATCCCCGGTGAAGCTCATCATCAGGAAGACGATGACGGACACTACAGAGAGGACCAGCACCATCTGGAGGAGCCGTTTTATCGTATAACCGAGCAAGGTCGAGGATCCGTCAGGTTGGTGATTGCAGGAATGGGTGCCGGGTCCGCCCGGCACCCTTGCGGATTTGCGGTATTATTCTTTCACGTCGATATCGTAGGCCCATAGGAACTTGTCGGCCCGCGGGGTGATATCAACACTGGTCTTGGCCGCGTAGAGGTCCTGTTCGTAGTGAATCGGGATCATCGGAATATCCGCCATCAGGATCTTGGTCACGTCCTGCAAAAACTTGTCGCGTTGATCGAGTTTGGCGGTCGCGTCTGCCTTATCGATAAGGGCATCCACTTCAGGGTTGGAGTAGCTGCCGCGATTGACCTGGCCGTAGCCCTCCTTCTTGTCGCGCGTGTAGAACATGACGCTGTACATCGAGCCGCCGTCTCCGGATGGCACGTCCCAGCCGCTCATGATCAGGCTCGACTTATCGCTCGGAACCCGGATGTATCCGAAGAAGTTCGACTTCGGCATCAGATTGAGCTTCAGATTGATCTTGATCTTGCCCAGCATACTGGCCAGCGCTTGGACGATCTGCTGATCGTTAACGTAGCGGTTGTTGGTGGCATCGAGCGTTACCGTGAAACCGTCTGCATAGCCGGCCTCCGCCATCAGCGCCGTCGCTTTTTCCACGTCGAACGGATACATGTCTCGGAAGCTTGCCCCGTCCAGATAACCGGTATGGGAGGCTGGCACATACTGCTCCGACGGAGTGGAAAGGCCGTTCATGATGACCTTGTTGATGGCGCCGACGTCGATGGCGCGGACCATCGCTTCGCGTACGCGGTGATCGACCATCGGGTTCTTGTCGAGGTCGACGGTCGGGCTCTTTTCTCGCTGATCGATCGAAAGCACGACATTGAGCAGGCTCGGCTGAGCGAGAACCTTGTAGCGGCCATCGGCCTTCACGCGATCGACGTCGCGTACGTTAAGATCCTGGACGACATCGACTTCGCCCGTCAGGAGCGCGGCAGTGCGGGTTGCGCCGTTGGTAATCGGACGGAAGGTGACGGTATCGAGCTTGGCAGGACCTGCATAGTAGTCCTTGTTGGACTCCAGCGCGATGTGATCTTCCTTGACCCATTCGACAAGCTTGTAGGGTCCCGTGCCGATCGGCTTCAGATCGGCAGTCTCGTCGCCGGCCTCCTTGACGTACTTCTCGTTAAGAATGAGAACGGCGGCAAGATCGTTCGGCAAAACCGCGTAGGGGCGGGGTGTCTTGATCTCGACCGTGTAATCATCGATCGCCTTGAACGAGGAGATGTTGGCGCCGAGATTGGCCATCAGCGACTTTTTCAGCCGATCCAGGGTGAAGACAACGTCGGAGGCCTTGAATTCCTCGCCGTTGTGGAATTTCACACCCTTGCGCAGCTTGAAGACCCAAGTCGTGTCGTCCGCAAGCTCCCAGCTTTCGGCAAGACCCGGACCGAACGAAAGATCCGCGTTGCGGCGAACGAGCGGGTCGTAGATGTGGTAGAAGAGGATGTTGCTCGACAATTCCTCGCCTGCCTGAGGATCGAGGTTCACCGCGTCGGATGTGAGCCCAACCGTCAGCGACTTGGCGTCGACAAGACCGGTCAAGGCGGTGGAGGCTAGAAAGAGCGCGCCTGCAAACAGAGTGCCTTTCGTGGCTATCATGCGTAGATTCATCATCGTGTTCCCCTTTTTTGGTTTGGTGATGAGAAGCGTGCGGAGCGGTTATCGTAGGACGGACTGGACCTCGATCTGGTAACCTTCCGGATCGTCAAGGACGAAGGCGCGGATGCCGAGCGATGTGCTGTCGCGAGGTTCCGTCAGGCAGGACGCCTGGTGGCTGGCGAGATAGGCGTGCCACTTGTCGACATCGGGCACGCGGATGCACAGCTGCACTGGCTTGACCGGATGGGCGCGGTGCATGCCGCGTGTTTCATCCACGAGCCCAACATAGGCATTTTCGGCCATGCGCAAAATCTTAGACCAGACCTGGTCGATCTCTAGCGGGAACCCCATGACCTCGGTATAAAAAGCAAAGGCTCTCGGCAGGTCCTTGTAGTAAAGAAAGGTTATGGCCTTTTCGACCTGTCCGCTATCAGGGCGGGCGGTATCTGCAGTGCTCATTGGTCCGTTTCTCCGGTAAACCAGCTGATGGGACCGCGCGCGGCATAGTGCCCGTCGCCCGGTCGATTGAGGACGCGGGTGCCGTCGTAGGCGAGGCGTCCGGCAAGAAAGGTCCCGGCGACCCGGCCGGTGAAGCGGCGCCCGTCATAGGGGCTCCAGCGCAGCCCATCCTCGGCGTTCGCCGAATCCCAGACGACGTCGGCCTCCTCGAAGATGGTAAGGTCCGCATCTGCGCCGGCAACGATCGCACCCTTGCGCGGCGAAAGGCCGAAGAAGCGGGCAGGCCGCTCGCAGAGCTGCTCGACCGTCAACCGGATTGCGTCTGCACCCTTCGCCTTGGCGACGGTGTAGAAGGCCGGCAGGAGCGTTTCGATGCCGGGCACGCCTGCTCCCGCATCAAAGATGGTGTCGGTGAACTTGTTGTCGATCGGCCAACTCGAGTGGTCGGAGCTGACGAAGGCGACACGGCCGGACATGACCTCCCTCCACATGGCATCGATCATTCCCGGCCGGATCGGTGGGTTCACCTTCATGCGCGCGCCGAGTTCCGCGCCGTCGCGCTCCGGGTCGAACCAGAAATAATGCACGCAGGTTTCGCCGGTGGCCCTGTAGCCGTCATCGCGATAGTTTTCGACCAGCCGGAACCCGCGCGGCAGGCTGATGTGAACGATGTGGGCATGGGTGCCCACGGCGGCTGCAAGCTCGAGGAAATGAGCCGTCGAGGCGAGTTCGGCAGCTGGCGGGCGGCTCTGCGAATGAACCGCTATACCATCTAGGCCGGCGGCACGCGCACGCTCGACACGGGACCTGACGATCTCCTGGTCTTCATTGTGAAGGCCAAGCGGCAGGTCCGTGTCGGAAAGCGCGTCGAGAAGATCGAGCGTGAGCGCGGCATTGATGCGCGGGAACCGCGTGGGGCTGCTTTCGAATGCGGAGATCTTGAAAGCGACCACGCCACTATTCGCCAGCGCTTTGATGTCGTCCAGCGGCTGGCCTGGCATGACGGTGGCGTAAAGGGCGACATTGGCATGGGCGTACCGACCGATCGCCTCAACCTTGGCCGCTAGATGCGCCGGCGTGCTCAGGGGCTCGGGATTGTCATAGGGCATGTCGACGATCGTCGTGACGCCGCCGGCAATTGCAGAACGGGTGGTCGGCTCTATACCCGGCAGGCCCAGATAACTGCCGGCATGGGTTTGCCCATCGACCACACCGGGCATCACGTAGCTTTGGCCTGCATCATGGATTTGGGCAGCGTCAGGCGCCTGGCCAGTGCCGACAGCGTCGATGCGGCCACCGCTGACGGCAACCCACCCGTCCTCAAGGATACCTTCAGGCGTAACGACACGGCCGCGGACGATAAGGTCCAGCATTAGCGGGCCCTCCCGACATAACGAAGATCTGCGTGGGTGCAGGCAAGCGCGACGCCAGCCTGGACGGGATCGATTACAGGCAGACCGAGACTGGCCTGCAGTGCTTCACGGTAGGAGCCAAGACCGGCGCAGCCGAGGATGACAACGTCGGCACCGTCCTTGTCGCGCAGTTGCGCAGCGATCGAGGATACGCGCTCGACGACATCGGTTGCGACAAGTTCGACGATCGTCATGTCGATAGAGCGGTCACCGGCAAGGCGCGCATCCAGCTTGAGTTTTTCGAGGTAGCGGCGATGTCTTGCGATCGATGACGGGCCGAGCGAAACGATTCCGAAGCGATTACCAAGGCCAAGAGCCGCAAGGTAGGCGGCCTCCGCAATCCCGGTCACGGGAACATGTGATGCAGCACGCACCACATCGATACCCGGATCTGAGAAACAGCTCAGGACGATCGCGTCGGCTGCCGCATCGCGCACCGCTTCAACGAGATGTGGAATGACTTCAGCCACATGCGCGTCGGTTTCGATACCCGGCGGAGATTTGGGGAGCTCGATACAGCGTATGGTGTGACGTTGGTCGAAGAACGGATCGAGGCACGCCTCCATTGATTGCGTGACGGCTGCCGAGCTGTTCGGATTGATAACGAGAATGTCGCCCACGCTGCCTCCAGGGACCGGACGAAAGGTTCGGCCTTTGTGATATTTCACGTAGTATACTACGAAATATTTCATGTCAAAGGCCAATGTGGTTGATTGTTTGCCAATCATCGACCACAACGGAATGACAACGGGTGCTGTTTGAACGCACGGGCGCGAACTTGGTAGGAGACGAATTTGGAGGGTACATTGGCGAATGTCGAAGATGCGACCCGCAAGCCCCGCAAACAGTCGCTGACGGAGACGGCCTACGCGTCCGTCCGCGAACAGATAGTCCTGGGTGTGCTTCGGCCAGGGGCGGAGTTTTCAGAGCTCGAGCTTGCAGAGCGGCTGGCGATGAGCAAGACGCCCGTTCGGGAAGCGCTTGGCAGAATGGCAGCGGAAGGTTTGATCGAAGCCTTTCCCCGGCGCGGCTACCGAGTCACGCCAGTGACAGTAAAAGACATCAACGACCTCTTTGCCATAAGGTCTATGGCCGAGGGGACGGCGGCTAGCATGGCTGCGCTCAATCTCAGTGCCGACGATCTCGATCATCTCGACGTGCTTGCAAACGCACGGTACGAGCCGTCGGAGGGGCCAACCATCCATACTTTCGTCAGGACGAATGGTGAATTCCATATGGCTATCGCGCGGGGCTCGGTCAATCCAAGGCTGGTCGCGATGGTATCGACGCTTCTCGACGAATGCGCGCGGCTTTTTTACCTGGGTGCCCGCAGTCGGGACGTGAACCCCGAAACGAACAACGATCATCGGCATATTGTTGGCGTGCTGCGCCTGAGAGACAGCGAAAAGGCGAGGACGGCGATGGTCGAGCACAACGAGCATACCCGCCAGGGCGTGCTAAGGGCGCTGATATCGAGTGACGTCAGCGACCTGAGCATCTGACGGCCTAAGAGCGAGACAACGACGACCTTTGGCTGAATCGCTGACTGCGCTCCAAAATGCCCTGCCGATCCAGCATGACATGAATGCGTCGATACCCGAAACGGCGACGTACGGATGCCACCAGCTTCATTGCCTCACGGATATCAGCGTCATCCGGTCGAATGCTGCGGTATCGCATACTCGACCGATCAATGGACAAAACCTCGCACGCCCGACGCGGTGGCTCACCCCATGCTGCTTGCAGACATGAGCCACAGCGTCCCGCTTCACCTCGGGCGTCACCATTTTTTTGAGGCGACATCCTTCAAAATGGCATTATCCAACATGGTCTCGGCCAGCAGCTTCTTCCGCTTGGCGTTCTCGTCCTCCAAAGCCTTCAGCTTGCGGGCATCGGACACCTCCATGCCGCCGAACTTCGACTTGTATTTGTAGAAGGTCGCTTCGGATATTCCGTGCCTGCGGCAGACATCGGCCGTCCGAATGCCGCTCTCCTGCTCTTTCAATATCCCGATGATCTGCTCATCCGTGAACCGTGAATGCTTCATCCTGTCCGTCTCCTCAGAGTAACGGACTCTACCAAAATTTGGAGGAAGTTCAGGGTCTCAGGTCAGCAGCCAAGAAAAAGAAGGAGACAAACCCAGCCTTGACCTCAACATGAGACGAAATCTATAATCAGAGGTGGCTCAGTTCTGGGTGAAATCAACAGTTATGGCCTGCAATAATCAAAGGTAAGCACCTCAATGAACCCCGATCCCACTCCATCGTCGGTTGGTTTGAATAAGGATGCGCTCGCCCGGCTTGGTGCCTCTATTCAGGCCGACATCGACAGCGGGAAGCACTTTGGTGCGTCGATCCTTGTCGCTCGCCACGGTCATGTGGCTTATCAAGCGAGCTTCGGAAAGGTGGCCCCGGGTCGCGCTCCATCAGGTGACGACCGATACCTGCTCATGTCGATGTCGAAGGCATACACCGCAACGCTCGTCCTCAAAGCAATTGATGAAGGCCGTTTCGGCCTCGATACACGCATCGCGGACCTCGTTCCCGGCTTTGGCGCACTGGGCAAGCAGCGGGCGACCCTGCGACAGTTGCTGGCGCACACCGCGGGACTGCCGTTCGGTCTCGTCCCCCCTCCGTTGGGCCTAGACAAGGTCGGCAACCTGGCCGTCAAAGCCGCCGCGATGAGTGCATTGCCTGCGGCCTACAGTCCCGGCACCAGATGCCTCTATACCTCCGGCTTGGGCTACGATCTGCTTGGCCAGATCCTCGTCAATACCGATCCGAAAAAGCGCAGCTTCAATCACATTGCCCAAGAGGATTTGTTTGCACCGTTGGGCATGGCGGACAGCAGCTTCGCGTGCGCGATCGACGATCCTCGGCGAGTTCCAGTGTCGTTTACTGAAGCGAACGTGGGACCTACCACACCGATGCTTCTGCGCTTTTTTAACGAATTCCTTGACGGCGAAGCGGAAATGCCGAGCGGAAATGCGTATTCTACGATCAATGATGTCTTTCGATTCACAGAAGTCTTCCGCGGGCGCGGGACGGCGCACGGTCAGCGCGTTCTCTCGCCCGCGCTCTTCGACTACGCCCGGCAAGACCACGCAACAGGCTTGATTAACGATGCGACCGTCTTCGAGGTCGAAGAGCGCGGCCTCGACGATTTCCCGGCGCACTTCACCTTGCTCGGTGGTTATGTCCGCGGGAAGGGGCACATCCTGAACGCGACCGGGCACACCGCATCACCGCAAAGTATCGCGGCGGTCGGTGGTGCCTCCACGGCATGGATGATCGACCCCGAGCGTGATCTCACGGTCATCTTCCTGTCTGCCGGCTTCATTGAAGGGCTGCGCCATATCGAACGTGTGCAACGCATCAACGACCTCGCGCTCGCGGCGGTCGACGCCTAACAAAGGGACGAAGGAGTTTGTGGAAGCATAGGTTTCCGCTGACAACCTGGCAGCCGGAAGGTCCGCATAGCTGACCTCGGACCTTCGTCTCGGCAGCAAGGGCGCACCTTAGGAAGGGCGGGAACCTTACGTCAGGTGTGGAACACTAGAAGCGCCCGCACCTCGTTGATCTGGATCACTGTTGGTTGTCGGTATGCATCCGAGCTGGGCCGCATTGCGGTTATCGCCAATGATCCGGTCGTTACGGGAATATACAGGGACTAATTGGTTCAAATGCTTCTCGGTCCTGGCCACACTCTCATAACCGCCTCGGAGTTCCATAATTGGTCGTTATGCCGCCAATTTTGATATAAAGGTACATTCTATTTCCAAGTGCGACATGCCAATGATTACAATGGCTTCACTTGGAGATTTTGGCATGTCTCGATGCTATACCCAGATCACCCTTGCCGATCGCCGATGCCTGCATCATCTGGTGGCGGCAAAAGTTCCGGTAAATGAGATGGCACGTCGGCTTGGCCGTCATCGCTCGACGATCTATCGCGAGATCAAGCGCAACACGTTTCGCGATCGTGAGTTGCCGGACTACGACGGCTACTACAGCACGGTTGCGAACGACATTGCGCAGGACCGACGTCGCCGGCTGAAAAAGCTCCGGCGTCACCCAAATTTGCGAACAGAGATTATCAAGCAGTTGGAGGCTCGCTGGTCTCCCGAACAGATTGCCGGACGCCTGCTGTCGGACGGCCTCAGTCGGGTTCGCGTTTGCAAGGAGACAATCTATCGCTTTATCTACAGCAAGGAAGATTATGGCCTTGGTCTCTATCAGTATCTACCGGAAGCACGCCGCAAACGTCGTCCGCTGCGCTCCAGGAAGCCGCGAGACGGTGCGTTTCCAGCCCCGCACCGCATATCTCAACGACCCGATTTTATTGGAGATCGATCGCAGTTTGGCCATTGGGAGGGCGACCTCCTCATCTTCGAACGTCCATTCGGCCATGCCAATGTCACCTCCCTCGTCGAGCGCAAGAGCCGCTATACCGTTCTCATCAAGAATCCCAGCCGGCACTCGCGCCCGATCATGGACAAGATCATCAGAGCTTTTTCGCCTCTGCCGGCATTCGCGCGTCAAAGCTTCACATTTGACCGCGGTACCGAGTTTGCTGGGTTCAGGGCTTTGGAAGAAGGGATCGGTGCACAGTTGGTTTTGCGACCCAAGCGCGCCCTGGCAAAAAGGAACCGTCGAGAACACCAACAAGCGCATCCGACGCTACCTACCGGGCACCACAGACTTGGCAGTTGTGTCGCAACGCGACCTTCTCCAACTGACGCGCCATATCAACGACCAACCGCGCAAATGCCTCGCATACAGGACACCTACCGAAGTGTTTATGGCGCATTTGCGCGGAGATAGGTGATCCCCTATCCTGCAAAACAGGCATGATGCACTTGGGTTAGCTTCTCCAGTAAGCACCTCAATGAACCCCGATCCCACTCCATCGTCGGTTGGTTTGAATAAGGATGCGCTCGCCCGGCTTGGTGCCTGCGAAGAGCCTCGGAAGCCGATGATAGGCGACAGCGAAGTCCTCGCGGCACGCCTTGTGCCCAAGAGCGCAAGATAGCCAGCGTCTTGCCGACGCCGGCAGGTCCGATCATCAGTATGCTATGGCGCTGCCGGATCCAGTCGCATCCGGCGAGCTTCAGGAAGAGATTGCGATCGAGGCCGCGGGTGGCGCGAAAGTCAATGTTCTCCACCCTGGGCGTCATGGCGAAGGTTTGCGGCCCGAGCCCTGGCCTCGAAACGCTTCTGGCGACGTGAGGTGGTCTCTCGCTCAAGAAAAAGAGCGAGCCATTCACCGTGCTCGAGGTTGCGGGCTTCCGGTTGCGTGTCGAGTTCCTGATAGGCGCTTGCCAGACCGGAAAGGCCGAGATCGCGCAGCATGTCGATGGTGGGGTTGGTCAGCATGATGGAATGTCTCCTCAATGAAAGTAACCGGGACCACGCAAGTTGGCGTGTTCCATAACGGCGGCAGGTTCGGTGGAAGGCTTTTTGCCTTTGTAGGTGGCGATGAGCGAGGCGATGGTCTTGCTGTTCAAGCCGCCGATCTCGACAGCGCGTGCTGATACGGCCTCGGCGCGGTCATGACCGATATCGCGATAGAGGCGCAGAATCCCCAGGCACGTTCTAAAGCCCTGTTCCGGATGCGGACGGCTGGCGAGAATGGCGATGATTAGTCCTTCGGTCTGCGGCCCGATGGATGCGCCCCATCGTCGAAAGCGCTCTGGCTCAATTTGTCTGACGCGCGCGGTCGACGAGGGCAATCAGGGCTCTGCCAAGCCAACGCGCATTTCTCTCTCAAAATCTCTGCAATATGTCTTGCATAATGTGAAAACTATGCAATAAGAATTGCGCAGGGAGAACGGAAATGGCGATAAGCGAGAAAGTCCAGGAACTAGCCGCAACGCTCACGCGGGCAGAAAAAAAGGTCGTCGAGGCGATTTTCCAGAAGCCAAAGGCGGTTGCCCTCGGTACGGCGGCGGATCTTGCCCATGGTGTTGATGTTCATGAAGCGACGGTTTCGCGTCTGGTGAGAAAGCTCGGCTTCGAGAGCTATTCCAGTTTTCGCAGCGCCATGCAGTCGGAGTTCATTCCAAGCCAAGAGCCCGCTACCCGCATGGGCAACTCACTTGCCCGAGCATCCGACGTTTCACTCTTGTCAATGCTGGTCACCCAGGAAATCTCAGCCCTGTCGATGATTGAGGACAATATCGGCATGGGCGTCATCAATGACATCGCCCGTGAACTCATGGGCGCACGGCGGATATTCCTGTTTGGACGCGGCAATGCCGAGACCCTGTCCCTGATGATGTTAAAACGGCTGCGGCGCTTCGGGCGCGACACCAGCCAACTGTCTGGTGATCCGCGCGAGCTCGCCGAGCAAGCTCTGTCCTTTGGTCGCGGGGATGTAGTGTTGATCTTCGCCTTTCGCCGCGCCCCCCGTGGTTATGCGCCGCTGATCGAGTCCATCCGCGAGGTGGGCGCCAAATCGATCGTCATTTCGGGGGCATCGGGAGCGCTTTTAACTCCGTCTCCAGACCGACTGATTGGGGTGCCACGCTCGGGCGAGCAGGACGCCTTTCAAACTCTGACTGTTCCAATGACGGTCTGTAATGCCATCGTTCTGGCGGCCGGCGCGCAGCACAAGGAGGAATCGTTGCGCATGCTCGACCGACTCGGAACGCTTATCAGGCGGTTTGAGTAACCGCCGGCCACATCGCTTCTAGGGAGGAAGACACTATGAAACGCAAGACATATCTAACGACTGCCGCCATCATTCTCGGGCTGTTCACGCCCGTGCTCGCCAACGATCTTGATGGACTATCGGCAAGCGAACTGCTGGAGAGGGCCAAAGCAGAGGGTAAGGTGACGGTTTACTCCTTCACCAGCCGCATCGCCCGGCTCGAAAAGGCATTCGAGGCGGCCTATCCGGGCATCGATTTGCAGGGCTACGACATCTCATCGACAGAGCAGATCGCGCGGTTGAAAGCCGAAGCCGGCGCGGGCGTTGCTAATGCCGACCTCGCCTATATTTCGGACGCCCCGGTTGTCCTCAACGAACTCGTCGCCCCGGGCATTCTCGAAAACTATGTACCGCCCCGTATTGCCGAGCGGCTGTCGGCCGAGAACAAGGCGCCTATCCTGGCGCAGCGTCTTTCCACAAAAGTTCTGATGTACAATGAGGAGGCTAATCCGAATGGCTCGCCGATCACGAACCTCTGGCAGTTGACCACGCCGGACTGGAAGGGCCGCGTCGTCATGGTCGATCCGCTGCAGCGCGGCGACTATCTCGATCTAATGACCGAGTTTGTGCTGCAGGCCGACACAATGGCCAAGGCTTACGAGGCGCAATTCGGCAAACCAATAGAGCTTGGCGATGCCGAAGATGCCGGCCGCAAGTTCATCATCGACCTGTTCGCCAACGATCTCATCCTGGTCAAATCAACCGATGACGTAAATGCCGCCATCGGCAAGCTTGGCCAAAAGAACCCGCCCGTCGGCTTCACCAGCTACTCGGATCGTCGCGACAACAAAGACGAGGGCTGGGCGCTGCAGGTATCCAACGAGACGGTGCCGTCGTCCGGCATCCTCTTTCCGGTGGTGCTGGGCATCGTCAAAGGCTCCAAAAACCCTGCCGCGGCGCGCCTCGCCATCGACTTTTTCATGGGCGACGATAGCAACACCGGCGGCGAAGGCTTCAAACCCTTCTACGTTGCTGGCGACTACGCGACACGAACGGATATCGTGGCGCATCCGGATGCAGTCGCCCTCGACAAGCTCACCGCCTGGCACGTCGATTCGGCCGCTACCGCAAAGATACGCAACGACGTCGGTGATCTGATCCTGACGTTGCAATGACCCGGTAAAACGGTAAAGCGAGCCGGCCCGCTCGCCACTGCATAGGGCGTTGCGCGTTCTGTAGATGCGCGACGCTTGTACTACAACCTGATGATATGAACGACATTCGACATCATGTGATGACGGCCAAACGTTCAAAAGCCACGGATTACTGCCATGAACAACGCCGTTTTGTTGAAAACCGGGCGCCGCGTGAACTTTGCCCAAGGGACGTCGCTAAAGGCCGTCGTGCTTGTGCTTCTGACTTTCCTGATTGTCCTGCCCTTGACCAAGACCGTCACATCTACCTTGCAGCCGGACACGATTTCTGCGTGGTCGGATGTTCTCGTTGGGCGGCTGTCGCGCAATCTATTCTATGTGCCGCTGTTCAACACGATGATCCTCGGCGTGGGCGTCGCCATCGGCTGCGTTATCCTCGGCGGTTTTCTTGCCTGGCTCGTGGTGATGACCAACGTGCCGTTCCGGCGAACGATCGGGTTGATGGCGACCTTACCCTTCATGATCCCGAGTTTCGCCAATGCGCTCGCCTGGCAGGCGCTGTTCAAAAACGCCCGCGTCGGCGGACAGGTCGGTTACTTCCAGGGGTTGGGGCTCGACATTCCAGATATGCTCGCATGGGGCATGACGCCGACCCTGATCGTGCTGATCCTGCATTATTTCTCCCTCGCTTTCACCATAATTGCGGCGGCACTTGCCACTGTAAATTCAGACTTGGTCGAAGCTGCGCAGATCGCCGGGGCGAAGAGTTGGAGGATCGTCAGCGGCATCATTCTGCCAGTGGCGACCCCGGCGCTACTGGCCGCAGGTTCGCTCTGCTTTGCCGGTGCGGTCTCGAATTTCGCCGCCCCCGCACTTCTTGGCCTTCCAGTGCGGTTGCAGACCCTTTCCACCCGGCTTTTCGGCATGATCGAAGTTGGGCAGGTGGCGCGCGGTTATGTCATCGGTATCCTGCTGGTACTGGTCTCGGCCCTCCTGCTCTGGTTCGGCAACCGGGTGGTGTCGGGCCGCCGATCCTACGCGACGATGACAGGGAAGGGCGGGCGGACCAAACGCTTCGATCTGCGTCAGGCGCGCTGGCCGCTTTTCGCCGTTTGCGTGCTGATCATGGCGGTGTCCACCATCATCCCCGTTCTCGTGCTGATCGCCTCCAGCCTGGCGCCGGCCTCGGCCGACCTCTTTTCCAACTGGACGCTGCACTACTGGTCCGGTGCATCCGACGCCCGCATCGCACAGGGCACCGCTGGCATTCTTCTCAATCCTGATATCTCGTTCGCCATGGTGGTGACCATCGGGCTTGGCACCTCGGTTGCGGCCCTGGGCCTCGTCATCGGCCTGCTCACCGCCTACGCGGCGGCTCGGTATCGCACTGGCTGGGCAAGTGCCGTGATCACACAGGTCAGCAATCTACCCCTGCTTGTCCCGGGCATCGCGTTCGGCGCGGCCTATATCGCCTATCTCGGCGCGCCGATCGGACCGCTGCCAGCGCTTTACGGAACCTTCGCCCTGCTGGTGATTGCCGGCACGGCCTATCTGCTGCCCTTCTCGGTGCAGACGGGGCGGGCGGTGATCCAGCAGATCAGCGGCGAACTGGAGGAGAGCGCGCGGCTCACGGGTGCTGGATTCCTGCGCCGCATGACGGCGATCCTCATCCCGCTCGCAATCCGTGGCCTGGCGGCTGGATCGTTGTTGATCTTCGTCAAGATCATTCGCGATCTCTCACTGGTCATGCTTCTGTTCACACCGACGATGCCGGTGCTCTCCGTGCTTGCCTACCGCTATGCCTCCGAAGGCTTCACCCAATTCGCCAACGCCATCACCGTCGTCATTCTGCTGATTTCCGTGGCGGTGACGCTTGCCGCCAACCGGCTTCAGGCAAAGTCACAGCCCTGGCTGAAGGTTTAAGGACCGTTCCATGCTCGATATCCGCAATCTCACCAAACGTTTCGGCGCCTTTACCGCCGTCGACGATATCAACCTGTCCGTCCCGGATGGCGCCTTTCTGGTCCTGCTCGGCCCGTCCGGTTGTGGCAAGACCACGCTGCTCCGTATGCTGGCGGGGCTCGAACAGCCGACTGCGGGACAGATTGAGTTCGACGGCGTGGTGGTGTCCGATGGCGACCGGAACTGGAACGTCGATCCAGCTAATCGCAATTCCGGGCTGGTCTTCCAATCGTATGCACTGTGGCCGCACATGACCGTCCGCGGCAATGTCGAATGGCCGCTGAAGGTCGCCGGGATGGGCAAGGCGGAACGAAAAGGCCGCGTCGAAGAGGTGATGGCGTTGCTCGGTATCGGTGAACTGCAAGCCCGGTATCCAAACGAGATTTCCGGTGGCCAGCAGCAACGGGTCGCCATCGCGCGAACGATCGCGCCACGGCCCGGGGTGCTCCTCTTTGACGAACCGCTGTCCAATCTCGATGCGAAGCTGAGAGTGGAAATGCGCTCTGAACTGATGCGGCTTCATCGCACGATCGGCGCGACATCCGTCTACGTCACGCACGACCAGATCGAGGCGATGACAATGGCGACCCATGTGGCCGTGATCAACAGGGGCAGGATCGAGCAATTCGGATCGCCAGAGGATCTCGTGCGTTCGCCAGCCTCGGCTTTTGTCGCGACCTTTGTCGGCACGCCCCCGAATAATATCGTGCCCATCACGAGGCACGGGTCCGCCTACAAAGTCCACACCCAGGTCACCGATCTTGCCCCCCCGATGCCGCAGGCAAGCCTTGCCATGTATCCGCCCGAATGTCTGACGGTGCATGACGAGATGACCCCGGGTTCGTTTGCCATGGAACTCGTGGAGATTTCCGTGATCGCCGGTCGCACCATGGTAACGGCAAGCGACGGCGCGCTGCGATTGACGGCAATCGTCGACAGGCCGCCAAAGGCGCGGCTCGCCGAACGCGTCCATATGCGACTACCCACGGCACCCGCCTGCTGGTTCGATGCACAGGGACGGAGGATTCCGGCATGAGGGTGCTACTTGTGCGACACGGCCAGTCCGAGTGGAATGCCGAAAAAAGGCTGCAAGGGCAGGCGGATATCGGCCTGTCCGAGAAGGGAGTTCGCCAAGCGGAGACGTTGCGGCCCGTCATCGACGCAATTAACCCCTGTCGTACCATTACCTCTGATTTGCGCAGGGCGCGCCACACGGCCGCAATCCTGGGCTTTTCCGACGCCGAGCCGTTGGAAGGGCTCCGCGAGATTTCGGTGGGAGAATGGACTGGTCGATCGATCCCGGACATCATCGCCGAAGACGCCCAACTTTATTCCGGCTGGCGCGCGGGAAGTCATACGCCACCGCAAGGTGAAACGTGGGTGCAATTCGTCGCGCGCACCCGCGCCGTCATCGAGCACGAGCGGCTCAAGCCCGATTGCCGCAATCTTCTTGTCGTCTGCCATGGCGGCGTCATTCGTGCGCTGCTCGACCACTACATCGGACTTCAACCCGCCCACATTATCCCGGTCGGTCCAGCCAGCCTGACGGCTCTGCGGCTCTCAACGAAACAAGAGGAGCCAGTAAAACTCGAGTTGTTCAACTACAGCCCAGGCAACCTACAATTTGACGCGCCTGATTAAGTACCGCCGCCCCGTGCGACAGTGGTTTGATAAAGGGCAGGTTCCATAAATCATCCCTTTCGCCGAGGAAATCCCGGGTCGTCGGTTGGACCGGTTTCAAGAGCAGGCAAATGGGGTCATTGGTTGTTGTACTTGGGGTCGTCAAGCGCCGGGTTGTAGAAGAGGGAGAGTGCCAGGCTTCGCGCGATGCGCTCGGCTGTAGTCATGAACCATGTCTCCACGTCTTTGTTTGGTGCGATGTCGCTTAGTGTTGCGGCGAAAAGCTCCAGCCAATTTGAAAAGAGTTGTGGAGTCATGTTTGCGACGCCAAGGTGTGCCTGCACGGGCTTTCCCTCATAGGCGCCGTTGCGAAATGCGACGGCCGACCAAAAGCTTTTCATCTTCTCCATATGCTCAGACCAGCGCCCGGACAGCTTGGCATCGAAGAGGGGCCCGAGTTCGGGGTGAGCTAAGGCCCGTTTATAGAATGTTTCTACAAGCCTACTGATGAAGGCCTCATCAATGGCCATTGCGTTAATGTCTGTTCCCGCGCCCGCGGGCGTTACAGCAACGGACGCTGCTCGGTTTTGCAATTCATCTCTCCTATCAGTCCCGTCAGGAATGGGGCGTTTATTGAGGCTATACAGTTAAATGGCGAGCGCTTAAATGCCGGGTTCTCGTTCATGCCGATCTTCGGCTCCGTCTCTGCGCCCATTCTTCGACCGTTAACGGGCCATAAACAGCAGCCAGTGGCTTCGCCAGGGGTCCAAGGCCTTCAAAATGAATGTGCCGCCGCGCGAGGTACCTCGCATCGACCGTCGACGCATTCGTTCTGGTCTTGCACCGCCGTGGCAGTGGCGACTTCCGGTATGCGGGCGGAGAGCGCCATGGCAATCCTTGCCCCGACCACGAGGTCTTCCTCTACGCCGAACGTCTGATGCATTATGGAGCCACCGCGACCGATTAAAATCGACGACGGCGTGCCGCGCAGGGCGAAGCGCTGCATGGTAACTGGCGTATCGAAACGTTCATCCGCAAGATCGGCGCCGACTGGCTGTCTGATCCGGTATTCAAGGTAGGCGCAGCAGAAGGTTGCAAGCTCGATCACTCATGTCGGTTGAGACGACATGGGCGTTTTCAGCCGGGAGCGTCATGTATTGCGCATAACTACCGTCGCGACCGTGGCCGATGTAGTCGATGTCGGCGAGACTATCATCTTCACGGTTGTAGATCGAAAAGTCGACCATGACACGCTAGCCGATCCGGGCCTTGTCGACGCCATCACCGACGGCAACGATGTGGCCGACCGTGTCCGTACCCTGGATGCGCGGGAAGGCCAGCGTGTTGCCCTGCCGCCGCCATGTGGAGATGGCGGAGGGATCGTCCTCGGTGCCATAGGCACCCTGGCGCACCCAGACGTCGGTGCTGTTCATGCCGCAGGCGGTGACCCTGATCAGGACCTCGCCCGGAGCCACCGGTGGAACCGGAACATCGCGGCTATAGACAAGCTTGTCCAGGCCGCCGTGACCCATCAACCGCACGGCGGCCATCGTTTCCGGGATAGCATTCATCACGATCACCTCTTGCTTATTTGCCGAGCACCGATTCGATTGCCGCCGCCGCCGCCTTGACGACGATATCGGCCTCTTCCCGGCTCAGGCAAAGGGGCGGGGCGAAACCGAGAATATCGCCCTGCGGCATGGCGCGGCCGATGACGCCACGCTCGAGAAGCGCCGCCGAGACTTGGGGACCGATCTTGCGGGAAGGATCGAAGAATCTGCGATCATCCTTGTCCTCGACAAATTCCACGGCCGCCATCAACCCGTCGCCGCGCACGTCGCCGACATGCCTGTGACCTGCCACGGCCTTTGTCAGTTCGGCGCGGAAATAGGCGCCCGTTGAGCCGGCATTCTCGACAAGGCCAAGTTCGTCGACCAGCTCCAGATTTGCCACGCCGGCGGCAGCGCAGATCGGGTGGGCGGAATAGGTCCATCCATGGCCGATGGCGCCCATCTTGTCGGAGCCTTCGACCAGCACCTGCCACATTTTGTGCGAGACGATCGAACCGGACAGCGGCGCATAGGCCGAGGTCAGGCCCTTGGCGATGGTGATCAGGTCCGGCTTGATGCCATAGTGATCGGAGCCGAACATCGAGCCAAGGCGGCCGAAACCAGTGACGACCTCGTCGGCGACCAGCAGGATGTCGTATTTTTCAAGCACCGCCTGGATCTTCTGCCAGTAGCCGTCCGGTGGCGGAACGATGCCGCCGGTGCCGAGGATCGGCTCGCCGATGAAAGCGGCTATCGTGTCCGGCCCTTCCGCCAGGATCATCTCCTCCAGCTTGTCGGCACAATATTGCGAGAACTGTTCCTCGCTCATCGAGCGGTCCAGACGGCGGAAATAATAAGGGGCTTCCGTGTGCAGGATCGGCGCGCGCGGCAGGTCGAACAGGTTGTGGAAGAGTTCAAGCCCGGTCAGCGAGCCGGTCATGACGCCGGAGCCGTGGTAGCCACGCCAGCGCGAAATGATCTTCTTCTTTTCCGGGCGGCCGAGGATGTTGTTGTAGTACCAGATCAGCTTGATGTTGGTCTCGTTGGCGTCCGAACCGGAGAGACCGAAATAGACCCGGGACATGCCCTTTGGCGCCCGGTCGATAATCATATTCGACAGTGTGATCGAGGCTTCCGTGCCATGGCCGACATAGGCGTGATAATAAGCAAGGTTTTTCGCCTGCGCGGCGATTGCGTCCGAAATCTTCTGACGTCCGTAGCCGACATTGACGCAGTAGAGCCCCGCAAAAGCGTCGAGGCTGGTGCGGCCGTTGGTGTCGGTGATGTAGACACCTTCGCCGCGGGCGATGATGCGCGTCGGCGTCTCGCCGCGCGCGTGCATGCCCATGTGGGTGGACGGGTGGAAGAAGTGGTCGCGGTCCCAGGCGGTCAATTCGTTGCTGTGTTCGGACATGGTCTTTTCCTTTGCTCGGTGTTCGGGGGGCGTCGACGAGCCTCAGGCGGCCGTGTCGATGCAGAGATATTTGAGTTCGGTGAAGGCCTCGAGGCCGTGGCGGGAGCCTTCGCGGCCGATACCGGACTGTTTCCAGCCGCCGAAGGGGATCGGGCCGCCGGTGATCTTCACCCGGTTGATCGCCACCATGCCATATTCGAGAGCCCGGCCGAGCCGCATCTGGCGCGCGCCATTCTCCGTGACGACATAGGCGACCAAGCCGTATTCGGTATCGTTGGCGCGGGCGATGACTTCGGCCTCGCTGTCGAAGGCGGTGACTGCGGCGACCGGCCCGAATGTTTCCTCATGCATGATCAGCGCATCGGCGGGCACGTCGGCGAGAAGTGTCGGCGTGTAGAACAACGGCCCGGCCTTGTGGCGCGCGCCGCCGGTCAGGAGTGTGGCGCCGCGGGCAAGCGCGTCGGAAACCTGTTCCTCGACCTTGGCAATTGCCCGCTCATGCATCAATGGGCCGATCTCGATGCCTGCCTCCAGCCCCGTGCCGACTTTCAAGGCTTCGATACGGGTCTTGAAGGCGGCGTTGAAGGCTGACAGCGCAGGACGCTCGACATAGATGCGGTTGGCGGCAAGGCAATCCTGGCCGGAGGTCGCGAACTTGGCATTGACCGCGATATCCACCGCCTTGTCGACATCGGCATCGGCAAAGACGATCAGCGGCGCATGGCCGCCGAGTTCCATCACCAGCCGCTTCAGTGTCGGCGCGCACTGTCCGGCAATCAGCTTGCCGATCTCCGTCGACCCGGTGAAGCTCATCGCACGTACCCGGGCATCGCTGCTCATACGGCCGACGATGGTTGCGGCGTCGCCGGTGGCGACGTTGAACACGCCGGCCGGAATGCCGGCCCGCTCGCCAAGCTCGGCCAGTGCCAGCGCGGACAAGGGTGTTTCGGAGGAGGGGTGAACGACGACCGTGCAGCCGGCTGCCAGCGCCGCCGCTGCCTTGCGGGTAATCATCGCGCAGGGAAAGTTCCAGGGCGTGACGATGCCGACGACACCGAGCGCCTCGCGGCGCACGATCATTTCGGCTCCTGCCAGGTGGCTGGTGACGCTCTCGGCATTCAGCCGCTTGCCTTCCTCGGCATACCATTCGACGAAGGAGGCGGCGTAGTCGATTTCGCCTTCGGATTCCGTCAGCGGCTTTCCCTGTTCCAGAGTCATGATCAGCGCCAGGTCATCCTTGGCGGCGAGCATCAACTCGTACCAGCGGCGGAGAATTTTGGCACGGTCCTGCGGCAGCAGCGCCCGCCATTTCGGGAACGCGGACGCTGCCGCGCCGATGGCCGTGGTGGTCTCGTCCGCATCCAGGGCGGATACCCAGGCGAGCGGTGCGGCGGAGGCGGGATCGCGCACCTCGATCGTGCGGTTCGCCCCATTGGCAATCCAGCGACCACCGACATAGGCAAGCGATCTCAGGAGATGCTTGTCCTTCAGGCGCTCCAGCGCCTCATGACAGGTGGGGCGTGCGAATACGGCGTTCATCTCCGGCTCCTCGTGTTTGCAAGTTGCCGGAAGTCTGGCAGCTTTCACGCGAGGAATGGTCTGTTGAGCCGGATGATAAGAGAGGATTGGTCCAAAGATGGCGGCATCAGCAGAGGAATCCTCTAGTTGCCCGGCGTCTCCGGGTTGGATACCAGAACCGAAAGCGGGAGCGCTGTTTCCTCCTTCACAGTCTTGGTGACGATGTAGGTGAAGTAGCGGGCGATGCCGATTTCCCGGTCGAGCAGTCCGTCGACCAGGCGTTGATAGGCGTCGATGTCGGCTGCCATGATCTTGAGGATGTAATCGACGCCGCCGCCGACCGACCAGCAGGCGACGATTTCCGGGATCGCGGCGACCGCGCGTTCGAAACGGTCGAAGTCCGACTGCCGGTGGTTTTCGAGGGTAACCTCCATCATGACAATGGCGACATTCGCGATGCGGCGCACGGCGACGCGGGCGTGATAGCCCGAGACGATTCCGGCCTTTTCCAGCTTGCGCAGGCGCATCCAGCAAGGCGTCGGCGACAGCCCGACCTCTTCGGCGAGCGCCACCTTGGTGATGCGGCCAGCCCGCTGGACAGACTCGAGAATGCGCAGATCGATCGCGTCCAGTTTCATGCGGAAAGGGTGCCCCAAATCGAAATCATGTCAAAGACTATGAAAAAGCCAGACGGAATGCAATTTCTGCATTGTCAATTGACCTGAATTTTATCACTGTCAAATCATGACAAATTGGCGCCCCGATCCGCATCAGCTTCGCCGTCCGGCCTATCTCTCGCTCGCAGAGCAGATCGCCAGTGCCATTCACGACGGCAAGCTCACCAATGGCGCGCGGTTGCCGACGCACCGTAAGTTGGCGGAAGACCTAAAATTGTCGATCCAGACAGTGAGCCGCGCCTATGACGAACTGATCCGGCGCGGCATGATCGCCGGCGAGATCGGTCGCGGTTCCTTCGTTCAGACACGGCCGAAGGAGCCGGAACCGCCCTACTTGCCCGAACGGTTGGGCGAGGTGATCGACTTGTCGATCCTGAAACCGGTCTGTGAACAGATCCATCTCGACCGCCTGCGCGAAGCCTTCACCTGGCTTGGTGAAAACCTGCCGTCGAGTTCGGCGCTGTCCTTCCGTCCGAACATGGTCTTCCCGCGCCATCGGTCGGTTGCGGCCGAATGGCTGTCGCTGTGCGGGCTGGATGTCTCGCCGATCAACATCAACCTGACCAATGGCGCCACATCGGCCATGACGGTGGCACTGATGAGCGTCGCACCACCCGGATCGACGGTTGCGACCGAGGCGATCAGCCATCATACGCTGGTGCCGCTCGCGACCTATCTCGGTATCCATCTGGAAGGTCTGGCGATCGATGCTGATGGGATGATCCCGGACGCCCTGGACGCCGCCTGCCGCAACGGCCCCGTTCGGGCGGTATTCCTCCAGCCGTCGGTGGTCAACCCCACGGCCACGCTGATGAGCGCGAAACGCCGACAGGACCTGGCCGCCGTGGCGGCAAAGCACGATATCGCAATCATCGAGAACGATATTCTGGGGCCACTGGTCGAAGATCGACCACCGCCGATGCAGGCCTTTGCGCCGGAACGTACGCTCTACGTCACCAGCTTCACCAAGATCACCGTACCGGGTCTGCGTATCGGTTATCTCGTGGCACCTGACCGTTATGTCGCGGCTGTCGCCAACCGCCATCTGGTGTCCAACTGGATGGCGACACCGGCGATCGCCGAGATCGCCACGCGCTGGGTCAGCAACGGGACAGCGATGGAACTGGTCAACTGGCAGAGGCAGGCGCTCGCCCGTCGTCACGAGATCGCCGCCGAGACCCTTTCGGGGCTTGCCTACCATGCGCACCCGCAGAGCCTGCATGTGTGGCTGCCCTTGACCGCCCAGCATACGGAGGAGGGTTTCGTGGCGCAGGCGCGGTTGCGCGGCGTAGCGATCGCGCCGGGGGTATCCTTCCAGACGGCCGAGCATGGCCGGGCGCCGGCCGTGCGTATTTCGTTGGGCTCAACCTCCGAGACCGAATTGCGTTCCGGTCTCGGAATCGTCGCCTCCCTGGCGCAGGGAAACCCGGAAGCGCTTCTGCTCGCGATTTGATGATTTCGCCTTTCATTTGGGCAGAATCAGAATAATTGTCATGATATTATTTTGATAATTGACATGATTTCGGAAGCTGGTCATCGTTGGGGCATCGCTCGTCTCAACAGGGAGAGACATGCATGCCTTCGCCGATCATTCGCATCGACAACATTACGAAGACCTACGGGCCGCTAACGGTGCTCGACGGTCTGTCGATGAATGTCATGCCGGGCGAGAAACTGGCGCTGATCGGTCCGTCCGGCTCCGGCAAGACAACCATCCTGCGCATCATGATGACACTCGAGAAGATTAATGGCGGACATATCGAAGTTGACGGTGAGCAGCTCTATCACATGCAGAAGGCGGGCAGCCTTGTCGCTGCCGATGAAAAGCACCTGCAGAAGATGCGCGAGAAGATCGGCATGGTCTTCCAGCACTTCAATCTCTTTCCGCACAAATGCGTGCTCGACAACATCACGCTGGCGCCGATGCTGACCAAGGGCGTGGCGAAGGCAGCGGCCGAGGCCCGTGCGATGGAGCTTCTCCACATGGTGGGCATGGCCGACAAGGCTAAAAGCATGCCCGCGCAGTTATCCGGCGGACAGAAGCAACGCGTGGCCATCGCCCGGGCATTGGCGCTGTCGCCGAAGATCATGCTGTTCGACGAGGTCACCTCGGCGCTCGACCCCGAACTGGTAGAAGAGGTGCTGAACGTTATGCGCAAGCTCGCCGCCGAGACCGACATGACCATGCTGCTGGTCACCCACGAGATGGGTTTTGCCCATGACTTCGCCGATCGCGTCCTGTTCTTCGACAAGGGACGGATCATCGAGGAAGGCAAGCCGGACGATATCTTCAGAAATCCCAGGCAGGAGCGCACACAGAGCTTCCTGCGCAAGATAATCGCGGCGGGGCACCGCGTCTGATCGCTGCAGCGACCCGGCAATGCCTCCGATAAAAATGGAAAAATCCAGAGGAGTTGGAACGATGACATTGAAGTATTTCATGACGATGGCAGCTGGCGCCACGGCGCTGATGGTGGTACTCGCTGCAGCGTCGGCAAGCGCTGACGATGCCAAACTCGACGAACTGAAGGCGCAGGGTTTCGCCCGCATCGCCATCGCCAACGAGCCGCCGTTCACTGCTGTCGGCGCCGATGGCAAGGTTTCAGGGGCTGCGCCTGACGTTGCCCGCGAGATCTTCAAGCGCCTCGGCGTTGCCGATGTCGTCGCCTCGATTTCCGAATATGGCGCGATGATCCCGGGCCTTCAGGCCGGCCGCCATGATGCCGTCACCGCCGGCCTGTTTATGAAGCCGGAACGCTGCGCGGCCGTTGCCTATTCCGAGCCGGTTCTCTGCGATGCCGAGGCCATGCTGGTCAAGAAGGGCAATCCGAAGGGCTTCAAGAGCTATGCCGATGTGGCCAACGACCAGTCTGCAACCATCGGGGCGCCGGGTGGCGGCACCGAAGAAAAGCTGGCGCTCGAAGCCGGCGTGCCACGCGACCGAGTCATCGTCGTGCCGGATGGCCAGAGCGGTTTGAAGATGCTGCAGGACGGCCGCATCGATGCCTATTCGCTGCCGGTTCTGTCGATCAATGATCTCGTCAAGAAGGCCAACGACCCGACACTCGAGGTGATTGCGCCGGTCCAAGGCGCGCCGGTCTATTGCGATGGTGCGGCGTTCAAGAAGGGCGACGAGGCGCTGCGCGATGCCTTCGACGTCGAACTGGCCAAGCTGAAGGAATCGGGCGAGTTCGCCAAGATCATCGAACCTTACGGCTTCTCGGCGGCCGCCGCGATGTCGACGACGCGCGAGAAGCTCTGCGCGGCTGCGAAGTAAGAGGCGGACAGGGAGAGCGGCGTGCACCGCTCTCCCTGTTTACGGAGCACGTAGTCTCCTCCGTCATTCCTGTGCTCGGGCTTGACCCGAGGATGTCGCAGGAATCCAACCACGCGACGTCTTTCGCGTGAGACGAGTCCTTTAGCGGCGCGGACGCGCCGCTGCTGCATCCCCGCCAACGGGCGAGGATGACGGAGAACGAGTAAGGCGCGGCGCCCTACGATTCAATCGGTGTCCAGGCTTCTGCGGTAACAACAGAGAAAGTACGATGATCGACTGGTCCGGATATATAGGCCTGATATTGCAGGGCGCGCTGGTGACGATCGAGCTGACCGTCATGGGCTCGGCGCTGGCGCTGGTCATGGCCTTTGCCGCCGGTCTCGGTCGCCTGTCGCGCTTTGTCGCGGTTCGGGCGCTGGCGACGACCTATATCGAGTTTTTTCGGGGCACCTCGATCTTCGTGCAGTTGTTCTGGGCCTATTTCGTGCTGCCCTTCGCCGGCATCACGTTGACGCCGCTGCAGGCTGGTGTTCTGGCGCTGGGATTGAATGTTGGTGCCTATGGCGCAGAGGTGGTGCGCGGCGCCGTGCGGGCCATTGGCCGTGAGCAGCACGAGGCCTGTGTTGCTCTCAATCTCGGCCGCTACCACAGGATGCGGCACGTGATCCTGCCTCAGGCGCTGCCCCTGATGTTGCCGACCTTTGGCAACAATGCCATCGAACTTTTGAAAGGCACCGCCGTCGTGTCGCTGATTTCGCTGACCGACATGACCTTCCAGGCGCAGGTGGTGCGGGCGCAGACCGGCAGCACACTGATTCCATTCGCGATCATCCTGGTTCTCTATTTCGCCATGGCTATGGCCATTACCGCCGTCGTTCGCTGGCTGGAGCGCCGTGCATCGCGCGGTCTTGACGGATTGAGGGTCTAATCATGGAATGGGATTGGGCATTCGTCCGGGAGATCATGCCGACCCTTCTTGAAGGGTTGAAGATTACCATCCTCGCAACCATACTTGGCGCGATCGTCGCCGCTGTCGTCGGCCTGGTCCTGGCGATCACCCGCCGATCTTCGAACCAGCTGGTTTCGCGACCTGTCGGTTTCATCGCCGATTTCATTCGCGGCACGCCGCTGCTGGTCCAGCTTTATTTCATCTTTTATGTACTGCCTGATATCGGCATCCGCCTGTCGCCGCTGGTTGCCGGCGTGATCGGGCTTGGCATCCATTACGGTACCTATACGGCCGAGGTTTATCGCGCTGGCATCGACAATGTGCCGCGCGGCCAGTGGGAGGCGGCGCGAGCCACCAATCTCAGCCTCCGGCAGGCCTGGATCCACGTGGTTCTGCCACAGGCGATCCCGCCGATGATCCCGGCGCTCGCCAACTATTTCATCGCCATGTTCAAGGAAACGCCGCTGCTCTCGGCCATCACCGTGCTGGAACTGATGAACCAGGCCAAGAGCGTCGCCAACAGCAGCTATCGCTATATCGAACCGATGACGCTGGTTGGGGTGTTCTTCCTGGTGATCAGCTTGATCTCCGTGGTGGCGCTGCGGTTCCTCGAAGAACGCTATGCCAAGGTGGGCGAACGATGAGCGGGAAAAATATCAGGATCGGCATGACAACGCGTGCGCCAAAACTCGATGATCGACCGCTCGCCAAGCGGGTTGGCCTGATCATCCTGGCGACGGATCATACGACCGAAGTCGATTTCCAGCGTCTGGTGGCGAGCGAGCGGATCGGCGTCTACGTCACGCGCATTTCCTATGCCAATCCGGTCACGCCGGAAAACCTGATGAAGATGCAGCCGTCGCTGACTGTGGCGGCAGAACTGATCCTGCCCGATGAAAGCCTCGACGTGGTCATGTATTCCTGCACCTCGGCTTCCGTCGTTATCGGCGACGCGCGTATCGAAGCGTCGGTGCAGGCGGCAAGC
>NZ_JAUSVF010000005.1 GCF_030814475.1 Pararhizobium capsulatum DSM 1112
GTATCCCCGAGACCGCGTTCAAAGAGAGCTTCCGGCGACTGCGTAGTCGACTTGGAAACGTGCAATCCTCATCTGCCCAAGCTCACCCTTGACCCGCAAATGCGCAGGATGTGTTGCATAGGCGTCGAGAGCTTCTTGGCTCTCAAATTCGGTGTAAAGGACGACGTCGCAGGCGTAATCGACGCTGCTATGATCGAGACCCACCTCAAGATGAAGCAAGCCCGGAACTTCACCCCGTAGCTCTTCGAAGCGGCTTTGAAGAAATTTCGCCGCTTCGGAGCGATCCTCCTTGGTATCGCCCGCCATATTCCACATCACGATATGCTTGATCATTGTACTACCCCGAAAGCGCGTAGGAGGTTTGGCTGGCATGACGTTGTGCCATTCTAAGGATTAGAGCTTGATCTCGGTCCCGTTCTGCGACGACGATTGAAAAAGCGCTTCCAGGATGCGGTTGATATTGTGGGCCTGATGCACTGGCACGTTTGATGACGCCCCGGACCGGATGGAGTTCGCAAAGGCTGCGGCCTCGCGATCGAAATAGACAGGGTTTCCGATCTCCGCGATTTCGGGCGAGTAGACGGTCTTGCGAACGGCCCAGATCTCGGGAAAGCTCGTCTCGTTCCATTCCGTCCAGCCCTCGGGGAGGCCAGTCTTGCCGGTGCTATAGAGCTTGTAGGAGGCAGGCAGCGGGCGGGAATGCATGACACCCTCCGTCCCGTACGCAGTGATGTCCCAACTTTCGGTCCAGGGCAGCGGATCCCACGACATGAAGTCGATTGTGATCAGCTTGTCGGCGTAATTCAGAATAGCACCAACGGCATCTTCGCGTGCATCCGGCGTCATCACGCCGTCGAACTTGCTGATCCGAGCGTTCACCGACTGCGGCATTCCGAAGTGTAACAGCAAGCGATCGATCGTATGGCAGCCAATCACGTAGAACGCGCCGCCGATGTCGCCGGGTTGGCGCATGTGATCGGTATCCGCTTCTCCATGCGAGCAACCAGCATGCGCTCGAACCTGCAGCACCTTGCCCAGTTGACCGGCTTGGAGGACTTCCTGCATCTTGTCGACCGAAGGCGCGTAGCGCCAGCAATAGCCGACCTGACAGAGCTGCCCGGTTCGCTCTACACATTCCACTAAACGTGACGTATCGACCGATCCTCGACCGGCGGGCTTTTCACAGAGCACAGCCTTGCCTGCTTCCATCGCCTCCATCGCCCAGTCGGCCATCAGGTAGCTCTTAGGATGGATGAGAACCGCGTGCACATCCGGATCGGAGAGAATTTCGTCCTTGGTACGCTTGGCAATCCCCATGGCCTCAACGAATGGATCAAGAAGCGGACTCGCATCGTAGGCGCCTAAAACCTTCGCGTTCGGCATCCGTTGAAACGCCTTCACCCGGCCCGACGTGTGTGGGTGTGTGATGCCGAGGCAAGCGATTCCAAATGTGGTTTCGTTTCCGATAGCGTAGGACATGACCGTTATCTCCCTTCCTGCATTTGTATTAGACGGCGACAGCGCGGCCGGTTCGCGCGGATTCAACTGCGCATTCGGCGAGGCGTAAAGCCAGCACACCATCACGGACAGTTGTCGGCATTGGCTTGTCGCCATGGATTGCATCGATGAAAGCGTCCATCTCAGCGCGATACGCCTGTGCATAACGCTCAAGGAAGAAGTTCAGCAATGGCTCGCGGGCATCGGTCAACTCTGCCGTGGTCACGCGCATTGTGGTAGGACGAAGGTTGTCCTGTGTCAGCATGCCGATCGAACCGAGCACTTCGACACGCTGGTCATAGCCATAAACGGCTTCACGGCAATTGTTTATGTGTGCTTGTTTGCCGCTTGCGGTCTGCAAAACCACCATCACCGTATCGTAATCGTTATACTGGACCAGAAGATCCGGATCGACCAGACGAGAACCAACGGCGGTTACAAGCACGGGTTCTTCGCCGAGAAGCCAGCGGGCCATGTCCAGGTCATGAATTGTCATGTCCCTGAAGATGCCGCCGGAGGTTTTGACGTAAGCAGGCGGCGGCATTCCGGGATCGCGGCTGGAGATGACCACCTGGCGAACATCGCCGATACGCCCGGCGTCGATGGCGCGGCGCATTTCGGCGAAAGTGCTGTCGAAGCGGCGATTGAAGGCCAGCATCACCTTGCCACCGGCACGCTCCACCGCGACGGCGGCGGCCTCGCTCTTGGCAATGTCAAGGTCGATAGGCTTCTCGCAAAGTACCGCTTTACCGAGTTCGATGGCCTTCATCATGAAGCCGACATGGGTGTCTGTCGGGGTGCCGATGACGATCGCATCGATATCTGATCGCTCGATCGCCGCCATGGCGTCCGTCATCGCCTCGGCGCCGTATCCGTCCGCTACCGGCTGGGCGGCATCTGCGAAAGGATCGGCGACGGCCACCAACGTGGCTTTTGGATTTGCGGCCACGCTGGCCGCGTGAATCTTACCTATGCGTCCTGCGCCGAGAACTGCAATTCTTACCATTTTCAAGTCCTTGATGTTTTCGTATTGGACGCTGTTTGCGCAGCGGCAGATTGGTTAATCCGCAGGCAGTTCAACAGCCTGAAACTGCTGCATCGTCGTGTCAAAAGCCTGCTGCGCAGCGATCTCCAAGGGGAGGTGTCGGTGATAGGCAGAGATCACTTCGACGCCCCAGTAGCCATTATATCCTACATCGAGAATGGCCTGGATCTGAGAAGGGATGTCGATCGAGCCTTCGCCACACAGACGACGGTAATGGGTGGAATCGTTGAAGAGCGAGCCGAGCACTTCTGGACCTGCGTCGTCGAGTTCGACTGCTCGCAGAAATTCGAGGGGAATCTGCCTTATATCGTCGGCTGTCATGCCGCCTCGCTGAATGTGCCACGTATCAACCAGCAGGCCGCCATTCGTCGTGCCGATCCCATCAAAGAGCGCCAGCCCGCGCTTGATGGTGTTGATGCTGGCGAAGGGCAGAAACTCGATGACGATATCGATGCCAAGTGGCGCGGCCCGTTCGCAGATCGTGGCAAGCGCACTTCGCATGACCGGCATATCCGGCTCGCCCTCTTCGAAGACCCCGCCGCCAATCTTGATCTTCTTGACACCAAGTTCGGCGCCGACGTCAAGCAAGCGATCATAGGCGGCATCCGACGCGAGACGCTTCTCGCCGGCAAGATGCCAGTCTACAAGAAACTCGAGTTCTACATGACGAATGCCATTGTCCGAAAAAATCTGGCGCACGGTCGGCAAGCCGTATCGGCCAATCGAAGCATTCATGTCGTCAAGGACGAACCCCATGCCCCGCCAGCCGACCCTGCCGCAAACCTCAGCGCGATCCTTCAAAGAGAAGGGGCTGATCTCGCTCGGTGAGCCCGGATGCACGGCGCCGCTGACTGTCCAGTAGCTGGCGCAGAGTTCGATATCTTTAGTCTTCATTTCAGCGGCCTTTCTTATGCCGATTGCTACCCCTAGCGCGCTCGCACCTTGGGAAAATTGCGTCAGAAGCTCTGGTGGCCGGTGGCCCGTTCGATCAGCTTGTCGATTGATACGGCCAGGACAAGCATCAGCCCGGTGACTATCAGTCGAACTTCGTTTTCGACGCCCATCAGATTCAAACCATTGCCGACGGTTCCGATGACGAGCGCACCCAGCAACGCGGCATGGATTGAACCGCGGCCGCCAAATAGGCTGACACCACCGATAACCGCCGCTGCGATAGACTCAAGCAGCAGGGTGCCGCCTCCGACGCCGCCACCAGAGAAAACACCGACACCGAGTGTGCGGGACGCCCCGATGATGCCGGCCAGAGCCGCGATCCCGCCAGCGATCGCAAAGGCAGCCATCTTGATGGTTGAAACCTTGATGCCCGCGCGCCGAGCTGCCTCTTCGTTGTTACCGACAGCGTAGAGGTAAAGTCCGAACCGCGTGCTGTTTAGGACGTAGCCGCCAACACCCAGCAAGACAGCGACGATCAGGACTACGAGCGGGATACCTTGATGGGATATCAGGATCGCCACGACAACAGCCCCGAAAGCGGCAGCAGCGGCGATCGGCATGACGACGCTCTGCATGAAGGGCGCCTGCAAACCGGCCCTTTGCCGACGCGCGACATCTGACACCACCAGACCCGCATAGGCGAGAATGCCGAGGACGAGAGCGAGCCAGGCCCAAACGCCGCTGATGTTTGTAAGGGCGATCATTTCGATGCCGGTCTGCTGTAGGCCATAGCGGGCGGTTGCAGGGAGTAGCATCAATTGAAGACCGTTCAACGCCAGTCCGAGCCCGAGCGTCACCACGAACGACGGAACCCCGACAAAGGTGACCCAACGCGCCGAGCAACTGCCGATGGCAGCCCCGATCAGGATGGCGACGGGAACGGCAATCCAGGGCGATACGCCAAATTCGACGATGAATTTCGCCATCAGCACGGAGGTCACGCCGTTGATGGCCGCGATCGAGAGGTCGATCTCTTTCACCAACAGAACGAACATCAAGCCCAATGCCATGATGCCGACGACGGTACTTTGTATCAACAGGTTCGAGAGGTTTCGCGACGTAAGGAACACGTCGCTTTGTGAGGCAAAGAAGAACCCAAGCGCAACAAGCCCGATGACGATCGGCAGCGCGCGCAAGTCGTTGGAAAGAAGTTCGCCAAAGCTTCGGCGTGGGCGCTTTGCGGGCACCTCCGCGATAATGATGTTGGCCATCGGAATTTCCCTCGAATATGTGGAGACTTTGCAGTCAGCCCGCAAGATTGACGCCTTCATTGCCCCCGACCATCGCGTTCACGACCTGCTCGCCGGTGACATCCTTGGATTTGAAGCTGGCGACGTTGGTTCCAAGACGCATGACTTCAATACGGTCAGTCGCGTTTACGACGAAGTGGTGAATATCGTGACTGACGATAACGATGCCGAGACCCTGATCGGCCAGCGTTCGAATAAGCGTCGCGACACCCTCTGCGGCGGAATGACTAAGTGCAGCCGTGGGCTCGTCGAGGATAACAACCTTGGGCGTTTCGAGAATTGATCGCGCGATGGCAATGTTCTGACGTTGCCCTCCCGACATCGCGCCGACAGGCCGCGTCAGCGAGAGATTGCCAAGCCGCATCCGTGTGAGCAGCTCGCGTGCGCGAACCTCGCATTCGGCACGCCGGATACGTCCGCCTCCCCACCAGGACCCCGTCATCTCGCGGCCCAGGAAGAGGTTCTGCACGGCGTCAAGATTGCTGCACAGTGAAAGATCCTGGTACACCGTTTGAATGCCGAGTGCCGTTGCGTCGGTCGGCTTCTTCACCTGGACGGATTTGCCTTCGAAAAGATATTCGCCTGAGTCCGCGGCGTGGACGCCAGCCATCACCTTAACCAGCGTGGATTTACCTGCGCCATTGTCTCCGACGAGGGCCACGATCTCTCCGGGATAGACTTCAACAGATGCGCCGCGCAGCGCATGCAGAGATCCGAAATGTTTTTGGATATTGCGAAGCGAAACCAGTGGGGTCGCGCCGCTGCGAGCTGCGCTCGGCTGCTCGGCTGCCAGTGCTGTCATTAATCAATCCTCCCAAGATTGATAGGGGCGGCAGAGCCTCCGCCCCCATCTCGCTTACATATTAGCCTTGCAAACCTCGGTGTCCTCGACGCCTTGGCAAATTTCCTTCCAGGTCCAAACGCCCTTGCTCACCACCTCGCCGAGATTGTCGATAGTGATGTTTTCGACAGGCAGCAGGACGGCCGGGACATCCATGAACCCGTTGTTCACCTTGCCATTGACGATTTCCTTCGGAACGCCTTTGCCATCTAGGATCGATGCAACGACCTTGGCGGCTTCGGTCGCTTCGACCTTGAGGTCCTTCAGGACGGAATTGTCTTGCCACCCTTGGGCAACGTAGCGCAGTGCCTCGACGGTCGCATCCTGTCCGCCGGTGACGACCTTGTCACCCGGTTTGAAACCCTGACTGATTAGCGCGGCTACCGAGCCACCGGTCGTGCCGTCATTCATGCCGAGGAAGACGTCGACGTCGCCGCCGTTTTTGGTCAAGCAGTCTTCTGCAAATGACTGAGCTACAGTTGGATCCCAATTTTGTGTGTACTGCTCGCAAACAACCTGAACTTTACCGGAAGCAATGAGGGGCTTCAGAAACTCGTCCTGACCTTTCTCATACTGTCCTGTGCCGTATTCGCCCTGGTTTCCTTTGATGCGGGCCACCTTGACCGGCGACTTTTCAATTTTGTTGATCATTTCAGCTGCGCGCTTCCCCTGGGCCTGACCCACAGCAAGTGAGTCAAATACGATATGAGCTTCTGCCTTGCCGCCAACGGCATCGTGGTCGTAGAGCACGACCGGGATGTTAGCTGCCTGGGCAGCAGCAAGTCCGCCTGCGATAAGGTTGGCGTCTGCCGATGTCAGCAGGATCAATTTCGCGCCCTGGGAAATCGCGTCTTCGATTTGACGTTGCTGCTGCTGCGGATCACCCTGCGCGTTCTGGACAACGACCTGAGCATTCGGAGCAGCCGTCTTCATGGCTTCAACGAAAAATGGTGCGTCTCGGCTTTCGAAACGGATGGTCGTGGTGTTGGGCAGCAGGAAGAAAACCTTCCCCGCATCTTGCGCATATGCTGCCCCTGCGAGCAACGTCGTCGTGGCCAAAAGCGTCGTAAATATACCTCTCATGCCATCATCCTCCCTTGATATCTGCATGTTGGTGATCTGTCGCCGCAAGTGAATGCGACAGTGATCAACCTCTAACAGTTACCCAGGATGAGACAAAGTTGTCATTTTGGGAAACATTGTTGCGAAAATTGCAAAAATGCTCATACCGTCCAGATGGCTTCGAAATCGTTCATACGGAAACGTTCGGCCAAGAAATTTATGAACAGACGGGTCCTGACGGGGACAAATGACTTGCTGGGGTAGGCGATATTCATCGTAAGTCGGGGCAAATCCCAGTTGTCCAGCACCCTTACCAGACGGCCTTTATCTAAATCATCTTGAATGATGTATGTCGGCTGGGCCAGTATACCCAGGCCGTCTCGCGCGGCCTGGCAAATCAACTGTCCATCATTCGCCAGTATACCACCGTCCACCTTGATGACGACAGCATCCTCTCCCTTGCAAAAATGGAATTCATTCCAATTGTCGGCGAGCGTGTACAAGATCAAATCATGTTCGAGTAAATCATGAGGATGGGTGGGTATGCCGCGTCGTTCCAGATATTGTGGAGAGGCAGCTAGAAGTCGACGTGTCTCGCCCAGTCGCCGAATGGTAATCGAGCTATCGGCTTCAACCCGGCGGGTGCGGATCGCAAGATCCAAGCCATTCTCGATGATGTCATAGTATCGGTTGGACGAAACAATCTCGATTGACACGGCTGGATAGAGTTGCCGGAATTGCGCCACGACGGGCATCAAATGCAGCAGGGAAAACGACAGGGATGCCCCAATACGCAACCGTCCCGTGGGCGCGTGTGAACGAGCCGTGACGTTCCCTTCCGCCGCTTCCCAAGTGGCAAGGAGATCGCGCGCATCTGTGAAAAGCGCCTCTCCTTCGCTGGTGAGGCTCAACTGACGTGTTGATCGCTGGATAAGCCGGGCACCAAGCCGGGCCTCAAGGTTCATGAGATGTCGGCTGATGGCGGAAACAGACAAATTCAGGGCCCGTGCCGCGTTCGTCAGGCTTTTCTCTTCGGCGATTTTGACGAACACCTGAAACTCGGTCCAGCGATCCATGTTGGCTTCCAGATGCAAACGATATTCAGCAGGTACTTTGCATTTTTGGATTGTGACATAGCAAGGCAAATTGCGTGAGCGTTGTAGGAAGTGCCTCCTGTGCGCAATTGACACGTTCGAATCTGTAACAGGTCAAGCTTGAAGTCAGAGATGTTTACGAGGCAGTGCTGCTTGAGCAAACGCCGCCGAACGACGTGTTGGCGTCCGCAAGCTGAAACGCCATGATCCCAGCAGTAAGTTCCTCTCATCTAAAAGCGAGAAATTGGCCAGCAGTATGATCGCGGCCGACAATCCGCAGAGCCGTATTTCCCTCTCTGTGGTTTCCCCCGGTTACCATGCGTGGCATCGAGGTCGGCGAGGATCGAGAATAGAGGAGCTTATGAAGGCGGCCAAATTGCCCGCCACTGCAGCGCATTGCGGAGTCAACCTCGGACAAAGACGATGCAGTGGCCGATCGGTGGGATTCGTCAGAGCGTGTCGTTCAGACCTCCGTCCACCCGCATTGAAGCGCCGGTCGTTGCGGATGCCAAGGGCGATGCCAGGTAGGTCACGAGATTTGCGATTTTCTCGACGCTCGCAGTGCGTTGAATGATCGAGCTTTGGGTGTCGGGTCCGCTACCTTTGCGAACAATGCGAGTCTTGGTCCAGGCAGGGGTAGAGGGAGAGGGCTGCAACCTCCACGTTTGTCAACGTTCCAATGGGGATTGACGCCTTTGGGCACTCTGTTCGCAACTGTCGGCGCGCTCAGATCGGCGGGTTCCCCGCCGCGACCTCCAATACGGTTGTGGAGGTGTGAAGACGCAAATTCGCGCATTCACACCTCACTTAGTTAAATTGGGCGGACGTTTTCAGCTTTGGATTTACCCGTCTTGCGATCCTGCCCGACGTCGTAATTCACTCGTTGCCCTTCGCGTAGCGAGCCGCCGCTCTGAAGTGCAGACACATGGACGAATACATCGGTACCGCCATTCTCGGGTGTGATGAATCCAAATCCCTTGTCTTCGTTGAAGAATTTTACGGTACCAGTCGCCATTTTGAATCCCTGTTTCCTGTGCAGGCGGTGCTGCTGCAGGCAGAATAGATTTCGCATGGCCTAACCGCAACCTCCGGACACCGTATTCAGTCGCAGAATTGATCGGGGTTGTTGCCTGATCTTGGTGTCCTTACCGCTGACTCAGCGGGGCACTCCTGCCAGAGCCAACCATTGACGCGAGGCAAGCCCATATGGATATATTCAGCCGCCGGTAGAAGTCGAACGCTCCGGCATTAGGGTTCCTTGCGAAGATCAGCTGCAGGGGCCCTAATGTCCGGATTGCGTGCGATCATGCCTTGGTTACGATGGCACCGGCGCGATTGAGCGTCAAACCGGCATGACCTATACCGCTGACTTCATCACTGAGCTTTTCCGCGCCCCAAATGCGGTCGAGAAGCTCACCATGTCCGAAAAGGGCGGTTGCTCGTGCGGGCCAAATATGTTCCATAAATCATCGTTATGACCACACCGATTGAGTTCGCGGGTCTGCAGTTCGGTCCTCGTTAAGGCATGCAACCCGTGGCAAGTCCGACCGAATGTGGGAGTAAACTCCGCAAAAGCAACGCTGCGCGCCCTTCCGACTCCGTCTATAACCCACACCCTAAGTGGATTTCGCCCGCGATGCGTCGAGCAAGGTTGGGGTTCCCGCCCGGTAGACGACCGTGGGCGATCGCTCCCAGGAACCGCAGGTGGTATCAGGTCCAGCAGGCATCTAGATTTGATTCCGAATCGTCATAACTTGCAACCCATCAGGCTTCCCAAAAGGGTTTGATTGCCGCTTGCATCAAAGGCCTTGCAAGCCGGGGCGGGCGCACCCCTCGACCCTCGATGAGGTTGTGGAGGATTCGGACAGAGCCATCCGATGCTCGCCACCTTCCGCCCAGAACGCTTGATAGCGCAGGAGAGTCTCGCTCCTCCCACCCCCGCCAGCGCCCACAAGGGCACGGGTTCGGCACCACGCATTTCGCAGCGACATGACCTATACGGACCGGACACCCGAAGTTACAAGGAGGATGTTGGAGGGATCCTGTTTTTAAGATCGCGAAGGGTAAAATGGTTCGGAAACCGGCGACTTTGAAAGATGTAGCGGCGCTGGCGAATGTGTCGCGCGCAACGGCGGCCCGTGCCCTGAACAGCTACGGCTATGTTGGTGACGAAACCGGCCGCAAGGTTCAGGCTGCTGCGGAAACCCTCGGCTATCGCGGCAATCGCCTCGCGCAGGCGTTACGCGGTGGGCGGTTGCCCGTCATCGGCTGCATCCTCGGGGATATTCAGAATCCCTTTTTCGCCCGAATCGCGCACGATATCGAAGTTCTATGCCGTGAGTGCGGGCACAACCTCGTGATCGCCAGCAGCGAAGAAGAACTTGAGCAAGAGATCTCGCTGCTCGCGAGTCTTCAGTCTTTGGGCATTCGTGGATTCATTGTCGCTCCGGCGTCCGCCGAGGGCAATTCGCACCTTCAGCGGTTGACCGCTGAACATGTGCCGATCGTAATGGTTGATCGTGTCGCGGAAGATGTCGAATGCGATAGTGTCGCTGTCGACAACGAGGGCGGGGCACGCAAGGCCGTTGACTATCTTATTGGCATGGGCCACCACCGCATCGGTCTATTGCAGGATAATGCGCGCATTTTTACATCACGCGAACGCATGAATGGCTATCACGCTGCGCTTTCTGCAAATGACATTAAAGCCAACGATAGGATAGTCTCCGTTTCTCAGTCGACGGTAGAGCATGCGGTCGACGCGACTATCCGATTGTTTAGCCAGAAGACCCCTCCCACAGCCCTTTTCACGGTTGATAGCTTGATGACCCAAGGCGCGCTTTTGGCCTTCCGCTCCATGGGCATTTCCATACCTTATGACGTTTCCCTGATCGGATTCGACGACTTCAACTTAGCCACGTTCACCGATCCGCAGATAACCGTCGTCTCACAGCCCGTGTCTGAAATCGGTCGTACGGCCGCCCGGCTGTTGTTCGACAGACTCTCGGGGAAAAGCAACGACATGCAAAAAATACGCTTTGAAACCAAGCTGGTAGTCCGAGGCTCCGTGAGCCATCGAAGCGGCCGTTAAGCGCCGGATATACTATTCCAAAAATTATTTTGAGTGCTACTTGCCAGCCCACGACTCTTGTGCGTTAAATATATGTGAGATCGATCTCACATTGTTTCAAAGATCATTTGTGCAGGCACGCCATCGCGCTTTGAAAGCGATTTCGCGGAGCGCAAAACGGGAAGGTCCTTATGCTCAACTTCGATAGAGATCGCTTTGTGAAGATACAAAGCGGCGCAGTCGCAATCGCTGACGACGTGCGCACCCTGATGCGCGATCTGCTCAGCGACGGGCTGGAGCGCATTTTTTTCATGGGCACCGGCGGCGTGCAGTTCCTCACCCAACCGGCCATTGAGCTTGCCCGCGGTTCAACGGTTTTTCCGGTTTCCGCGGCGTATTCCGCTCAAGTCGTCCTGGAGCCGCCGGCCGGTCTCAATGAAAAGGCGCTGGTCGTCCTGCCCTCGCTGTCGGGCACGACCAAGGAAAGCGTACAGTTGCTTGCCTTCCTCAAGGAACGCGGCGTGAAGACCCTGTCACTGACCGGTCACAAGGATACGCCGCTCGGCCGTGACGCCGACTACAACTTCACGAACTTTGCCGAAGATGACACTTCCTCTGAATCGTTTTACCTGCAAACCCTGATTATTGTGCTCGCACTTCTCGCCGAGCGCGGTGAGTATCCCGATTTCGACGCGACGGTCGCGGAGTTCAGACTGCTGCCGGAACTGCTGGTTTCAGTGAAGGAAAGCTACGAAGCGAACGCCGCCTCCCTCGCCAATGAAATCAAGGACGAGACCTACCACATATTCACCGGTGCAGGGTCTGTTTGGCCGGAAGCCCATTACTACGGAATGTGCATCCTTGAGGAGATGCAGTGGATCCGCACCCGTCCAGTCCAAGCGTCCGACTTCTTCCACGGCACGCTGGAACTGGTCGAGCCAGGGGTCAGCCTGTTCATCTTCAAGGGCGAGGATGCATTCCGGCCGCTCACCGACCGGGTGGAAAATTTCGCAAAGCGCTACACGGATAAGGTGCGCGTCATCGATGCGGCGTCAGCTGGCCTTCCGGGCATTTCCGCTAGGACCCGCCGCCTGATTTCCCCAGTCATCCTAGCGACGATGCTGGAACGCTTGAGCGCCCATCTGGAAGTCCTGCGCGATCATCCCTTGACGACGCGTCGCTACTACAAACGTGTCGAATACTAAGGCTTCCCCGGTCCGGCGATAGCCCCGGATCGGATTTTCAGCGTTTTGCATGCCCCCTAAGAAGCGAAGATAACAGAGAGGAACTGCGACATGAAAACCAACACGTTTCTAAGCACAACGAGCCTCGGGTCTCTCGTTGTGGCCGCATTCGCCATAGGCGGCGTCAGCCCCGCTTACGCAGCCGACTCCGTCGTGGCCGACCCCAATGCGGCGGTCGAATACTCGGGCACGATCAGCGTGCTGACCAAATTCGGCCTGCAGCAGCTTTCTCCGTTCTTCGTCAAAGCGGCGCAGGAATACGAAAAGCTTCATCCCGGCGTGAAGGTTGAACTCATCCAGGAGAGCGACGACAGTGTGAAGGGTAAAACGAAGGCCCTGGTCGCGTCTAATTCACTGCCGGACGTCTATTTCACCTGGACAGGCAGTTGGGGCGAGAATTTCGTGCGCGGCAACCGGGCTGTCGACCTGACGCCGGTCATCGGCCCGGACACCGAATGGGGCAAGACGCTCGCCCCGGCAGCCGTCTCTGCCTTCCAGTACAACGGCAAGCTCTACGGCATCCCGCTCTACCTCGACGCGAAGTTCATGGGCTACAACAAGAGCCTATTCGAAAAGGCGGGCGTTTCCGAACCGAAGAGCTTTGAGGAGTTGCTAAGCGCCTGCGCGACGCTTCGCAAGTCCGACGTCACGCCGGTTTCCTTCGGCAACAAAGAAGGCTGGCCCGGTGTTCATTATGCGGGGCAACTGCTCGCCTACAATGTGCCGCAGGCGACCCTCGAAAAGGACTTTGTCCCGGCCACGGCCGAATTTGCCGATCCCGGCTATGTCGTCAGCCTGACGCAGTTCAAGAATTTGATCGACCAATGCTCGGACGGCGCCGGAACGAACGGTTCCTCCTATGCCTCCGCCATACAGCAGTTCGGTAGCGGCAAGGCGGCAATGTATTATCAGGAGATCATCGAATTCGACCAGAGCACGGTAGAAGGTGCATTGAAGCGGGAGGACTTTGCATTCTTCAAGCTGCCGGCGCCGAAGGATGCCAAGGGTGACGTCAAATCCATCGAGGGGGCGCCGGAAGGCTATATGATCAGCGCGGCTTCCAAGAACATTCCACTCGCGATCGACTTCATGCGGTTCGCTACGTCTCCTGAAAACGGCAGGGTCCTGTCGGCTCCGCCCTACGGCCAACCGAGCGCGACGGTCGGCGGTTATTCCGCCGAAACCATGAACCCGGCCGTCGTCGACGGACTGAAGGTGATCGCTGACTCCTCCTATCTCATGCCGTGGCTGGATACGGCAAATCCACCGCGCGTGGCCGCCGCCTGGCTATCCGGTCTTCAAGCGCTGGTCGGCGGCACTATGACCCCGGAAGAGGTCATGCAACGGGTCAAGGAAGCGGCAGCTTCGTCCAAGTAGGATAGGGCTCGCAATGGCGGTCATGAAACAACAACACAAGGGTGAAGCCGCCAAAATCGGCTTCACTCGGTCGAGCCGGTCGGAAAATGACCGGCTCGGCACGGTAACCGGGATCCTGTCGTTCCGCTGGGTCCTGATTGCCTTCGTCCTGATCCTCTGGTTCGTCTATTATCCGATCTTCGACAATTTCCTCGTCAGTACAAAGAACCAGGATATCTTCACCGGCGAGACCGCTTTCATCGGACTGGACAATTACCGGCGCCTGCAGGGTGATCCGGTCGTCTGGACGGCGATCGTCAACAACACGCTCTACGCCGTCATCTCGGTCATCTTCCAGGTTTTCGGTGCCTTCGTTCTCGCTGCCCTCATCGAGGGGCTGAGCGAGGAGAAATGGCGCCGGTTCTGGCGTGCCGTCTACTTCGTGCCCTCGGCCATCTCGATCACCGTGACCGGCCTCCTGTTTTATTTCATCTATCAACCGGACATCGGGCTTCTGGATTCGGCACTTACGCATATATGGCTTGCGGACTGGTCGCGCGCCTGGCTTGGCGAGGAGCAGACGGCAATCTACGCCATCATCGCCATGAGCCAGTGGCAGGGTTTTGGTTATTCAACACTGTTGTTCGCCATCGCCATCCAGAAGATCCCGCGGGAACTCTACGACGCCGCGATCATGGACGGGGCAGGGACCTGGCGCCGCCTGTGGAACATCACCTTTCCGCTCACCCGCGAAATGACCGGCCTGATGGTGATTGTCACGATCACCGGCGCGTTCCAAGTCTTCAACGAGGTCATGGTCATGACCGGCGGCGGCCCCAACAACAGCAGCCAGGTACTGGGGACTTGGCTTTACCAGCAGGGTTTCATCGAAAACGACTTCGGTTATGGCGCGGCCATCGCGTCGGTCATCTTCGTCATCACGCTCCTGACCGGCTTAGCGCAACTTTGGTACACCAAGAGACGGAGGGTTGACCTGTGAGCGTCGCCTATCAACCGCGGGAAACCGAACGCACGGACTTCGTCGCCGTGCTGGCGAAAGTCTGCCTCGTCACCTTCCTCTTCACCCTCGGCGTCGTCGTCCTCTATCCGCTGTTCTGGATGGCACTGAACGGCTTCAAGACCAATTCCGAGATCTTCGGCAACCCGTTTGCGCTGCCGAGCGGCCTCAGTGTGACGAACTACATCTCCGCCTGGAACCAGGGCATCCGGAACTATATCGCGACCAGCGTCATCGTCACTCTCGGATCGGCCGTCTGCACAGTGCTGGTCAGCGCTTGGACCGCCTATGGCTTAACCCGGTCGAAACTGCCGGGAAAGCCGTTCTTCGTCGGCATCGTGCTCGGCGGCCTCATGCTGAGCCCGACGGTCGCGGTCATTCCACTTGTGCGCATGATGCAGGAATTGGGCCTCTACAACACCTATTGGGCGCTGATCATCCTCTACACTGCCTTCCGCATTCCCTTCACGACCTTCCTCATACGCGCCTACATGCTCGGACTGCCCCGCGACCTGGACGAAGCCGCCGTTATGGACGGCGCCAGCGAGGGCCAGATCTTCTGGCGGGTGACGCTGCCGCTGTGCAAGCCGATCCTGATCTCCTGCGTGATCCTGCACGTGCTCTTCGCGTGGAACGAGTATCTCTTCGCGATGATCTTCACCAGCGGCGCGGACCTCCAGACGCTGCCCGTCGGCCTCACCTCCATCATGGCGAAGCATGGGACGAACTATGCCGTCGTTTTCGCGGCGATGACGCTCTCGGCGCTTCCGATCGTTATCACCTTCTTTGCGGCCCAGCGCTTTTTCATTCGTGGACTGGCCGAAGGCATCGGGAAATAGGATGTGGACCCTGTTGAGACGGAAGGCGGAATAAGCATGACGAATTTCAAGCTGATTGCCGTCGGTGACAATTGCCTCGACGCCTACCTCAATAAAGATTTCGTCACCGTGGGAGGCAATGCTCTCAATGTTGCCGTGCAGTGGCGGCGGCAGGGTTTTGATTCTCGTTATTTCGGCGCGCTGGGGCCGGACGAAGAAGCGGAGATCATGTTTCGCGCCGTGGAGGAGGCGGGCCTCATCCCCGCCGATATCGAAATACGGCCCGGCGCTTCGGCGGTGACGCTGCTGACCGACGATGCCGGCGAGCGGCGCTTTCTTCTCGAATCCCTCGGTGTCGGCGAGAACTATGTTCCGAACCCGGAGCGCTATGAGGCGCTATTGCATGCGGACTGGGTGCATCTTGGCACCAATTCCAGCGAGCAGTTGGTCCGCCGCCTCGTCGCGGATGGAGTGCCGTTTAGCATTGATGTCTCCACGCGGTATTTCGACCTTCCACTTGAAGGCGTGCCGTTGCTTTTCGCCTCCGGACCGGATGATCCGACGGAACCAGTCGAGCCGTTGATCGCCCGGTTCAACGAGGCGGGGGCGCGTCAGGTCGTGATCACCTGCGGGAAGCGCGGATCCTTCTATGACAATGGCAGCGAACTGTTTTGCGCAAACTCGGTACCGGTGACGGTGGTTGACACCTGCGGCGCAGGCGACAGTTTTATTGCCACCTTCCTCGTGTCGCGCTTCCTCGAGGATCGATCGGAGCAAGCCGCCCTGACCCGTTCCGCCGCCAACGCCGCGGAAACCTGCTCCCATCTCGGCGGTTTCCCCCAACCGATCCGGGCGATCCCCCAATGGTTGCTCGACAAATACGATAGCGTCATCCGCACGGCACAGAGGGCTTGAGCATGAACACCATCAAATTGAGGCCGCCCGTCGTGGCGGCGAAGGCGGACCGCTCTTTCTGGCTGCAAAGCATAGACGCGGATGCCGTCACCTCGCCCTTGCAGGGTAGCGCGGATTGCGATGTAGCGATCGTCGGCGGCGGATATGCCGGTCTTTGGACGGCCCTGCGGATCAAGGAGCAGGCCCCGCAGACACGGGTGACGGTTCTTGAAGCTGATTTCTGCGGCTCCGGCGCCTCGGGCCGCAATGGCGGGCAGGTTCATAGCTGGTTTGCGGAAATTGACATGCTGCGTGCACTTGTTGGCGAGGAAAACGCGCTCAGGCTGTGCCGCGCAACGGTCGACGCCATCGAGGAACTGAGCGGCTTGCAAGCCTCAGGCACCATCGACATGGATCTCAGGCTTGACGGCTGGCTGTGGACCGCAAGCTCGACGGCGCAGGAAGGTGCCTGGACGCAAGCCTGCGATTTGTGCCGCGACGTCGGCGAAGAGCGCTTCCGGCCGCTCATGCGCTCCGACATTTTGCGCCGGACCGGTTCCACCGCCTCTTATGTCGGCATCGTCGAGGACAGGGCGGGGACGGTCCAGCCCGCGAAGCTTGCACTGGGCCTACGTCGTCTCGCCCTTTCCAAAGGCATTGTGATTCACGAGCACAGCCCGGTTCTCGAAATTGTCCCGGGAGCCCAACCGCAGCTGCGCACCGCCGGGGGCGTGCTTTGCGCCGGCAAGGTTGTTCTCGCCGCAAACGCCTGGCTGTCGGCCATTCCGGAACTACATCCTTATCTCTATGTGGTCAGCAGCCAAGTCATCGCGACCGCCCCGACGGCCGACATCCTCGAGCGGATAGGTTGGGTTGACGGGGCGTCGATCTGCGATGCTCAGCATCACGTGCTCTACTACCAGCGTACGCCCGCTGGGCAGGTCATCTTTGGGCGGGGCACGGGCGGCATTGCCTATCGCGATCGGATCGATGGTCGCTTCAACCGCAGCGGCGATGCAGGGGCCGACAACATCAGGGAATTGCACCGGGTCTATCCGCAACTCAAGGAAGTGCCCGTCCTCTACGACTGGAGCGGCCCGATCGATTGCACAGCGCAGCACCTACCGATCTTCGGCCATTTGAAGGACCATGCCAACATCTTTTACGCGATGGGGTTCAACGGCACGGGCATCGCGCAAGCGCCTGTCGCAGGACGTATCATGGCGAGCCTCGTCCTCGGACGCGACGATGTTTGGAGCCGTTCCGGGCTGGTCGGCATCGGCAAGCGCACGCGGCTACCGCCCGAGCCTCTGCGCTATGTGGGCGCCAAGGTCGTGCGCCAGGCCATCAGGCGCAAGAACGACCTCGAGATCCTCAACAGGGAGCCGGATCCGCTGACGCGGTTTCTGGCCAGGCTTGCCCCCTGACACGTTGCCTCCAGTGGTGAAATCAAAACAATGGAATGGGAACAATGGTTGATTTGTCGTTGAGAAACATTCGCAAGGCTTATGCCGATTTCGAAGTCCTGCACGGGATCGACCTCGATATAAAATCAGGCGAGTTCATCGTCTTCGTCGGCCCTTCTGGCTGCGGCAAATCCACCTTGCTGCGCTCGATTGCCGGCCTTGAGAGCATCACCTCCGGCGACCTCGTCATCGACGGTGAGCGGATGAATGCCGTCGCTCCCTCCAAGCGCGGCATCTCCATGGTGTTCCAGTCCTATGCCCTCTATCCGCACATGACTGTCTACGAGAACATGGCTTTCGGCCTGCGTATCGCCGGCACGCCGAAAACCGAGATCGATGCGCGGGTGCGCAAGGCGGCCGAAATCCTGCAACTCGACAAATACCTGCAACGGCAGCCCAAGGCGCTTTCGGGCGGGCAGCGGCAGCGGGTTGCGATCGGCCGGGCGATTGTGCGCAACCCGCGCGTGTTTCTCTTCGATGAGCCGTTGTCCAATCTCGATGCGGCGCTTCGCGTTGCTACGCGAATCGAGATCGCGAAGTTGAAACAGAGCATGCCGGATGTGACCATGATCTACGTCACGCATGACCAAGTCGAGGCGATGACGTTGGCGGACCGCATCGTTGTCTTCAAGGACGGTCGCATCGAACAGGTGGGCACGCCGACTAACCTTTACAGGAAGCCCGCGAGCCTGTTTGTTGCCCAGTTCATCGGTTCTCCCGCGATGAACATTTTGCACGGAAAGGTAATCGCTCGTTCGGAAGGATCGGCGCGGTGCCAGCTCGAGTGCGGCATTTGCCTCGAGATATCAGTGGAACAAAACAGTCTGTCCGAAGGTGACACGATCAGCTTCGGCATTCGGCCGGAGAATGTTCAGATCGACAGGGCTGGCGAGAGCGACCCAATACTTGCAGGTGTCATCGACCTGGTGGAGCATCTTGGGGAGTCCCAGATACTCTATGTGGATCTACCGGGCTGCAGCGAAAAACTGCTCATCAAGACGGACGGTGAGCGTTCATTTGATCGCATGCAAACCATCCGCTTCAGCGCTCCACGTCAAAATTTTCATGTCTTCGATGCCAATGGTCGCGCTGTCGCCTGCGGCTTTTCCGCCTATAGGGAAACGCCAGTGGTATAGCCCAGGCGAAATACGGCCTGCGCCGACAGCCCTGCACGACTGTCGAATAAAGTGAGATAGAGAATCCCTATCTCCCTCGCTGACGGCCTGCTCAGACGCCTTCCTCAACGGAACCAAATCTTCGCGCCGGGCTGCAATCGTCGTGGCGACACTCTCATTCTTCGGCATGCTGAAGAGCAGCGGTCGAGATTATGCAGCCACGCGGTTTACTCAGAGCCGTGACCCCCTCCGCGATATTATCGAGCTAGAACGCAGGGCGCCACAAGCTGACAACTTCCCTTGCCGCGCCTTGGACACACGCTCGATGCTATAATCCAGCGCCCGTCGACAAATCTCCTCCTTGGAGCCGAAGACTGCGTAGAGAAAGGCGGGCGTGATGTGAAAAACGTCAAGCCTAACTGTCGGCTATCGCCTCGATGATCAGTGCCTGGACCTGTGCAAAACCTGCACTCTGTTCGGGGCCTGTAGTCTACGAAGTCGGGAGCGATGTTCCCCAGAGCGGCGATGACATTGTGACCGGCCGCACCGTCGATTTCAGCGAGCGCCCGCTTGCCGCGTTCCAGCCGGCTTTCGCTGGCGTTCGGTGATTGGTACGTCATGGGCATTCTTCCTCTGTTCCTTGCCGGCATATCCGGCAATCTTGGTGTCGAGGACGAGAAGGTGCGTCGCGACAATCAGGACGAGCGGCCTCTCATCCAGATCGCAGTGCTATAAGAAGGCTCGGCGCGTTCCTGCATGAGAGGCTTTCTACGCCCTACGGCACCCGAACCCCTTCACCAGAGGAGACTAGCTGTTGGCGGTCCGGCGGCTGTTTGCTACAAACCTCTTATGATAATACGACCCGAAAATCCCCGCGACATTCCAGAAATTCAAAAGCTTATTACAGCCGCGTTCGAAGGAGCGCCGCACAGTGATGGGACTGAAGCAGCGATTGTCGACGCCCTGCGGGCGGCAGGTGCGTTGACAAAATCCCTAGTCGCAGAACTTGATGGTGTGATCGTGGGTTATGTCGCCTTTTCTCTTATCGAGATCGATCGACAATCAGTCGAGTGGTACGGCCTCGGTCCGATTGCTGTACGACCTGACCAGCAACGGCGAGGTGTCGGTGTCCAGCTCATTGAAGCCGGGCTCGACCAGATAAAAGCGCTTAGTGCGCGAGGGTGCGTCGTTTTAGGCGATCCTGCCTATTATTGCCGCTTCGGGTTTAAAACTGACTCCGCCCTGAAGTTTCCGGGCGTTCCTCAGGAGTATTTCCAACGTCTGGACTTCGGCGATGACGAGCTTCAAGGAGTCGTGCGCTATCATTCAGCATTCTATGGGGAATAGTCCGCTTTTGGGCGCAAAGTGGTCGGGTCATTCGTCCCAAATTAAGCCTGAGTGGAGGCCGGGCGACTTCGCAATAACTTCCTGAAAGCGGACTGCGCGTACCCGAATATATTGCGGAACCTCGCGACCGAATGTTTTTGCTCAGGTTGAAGCGTCAGCCTCTTGGGCCAGTCTATAGCTCGTTGCGATCTTGTTGACCGATTGGTGGCAGACTATGGTGGGCGCTGTCTTCGATAGTCGAAGGAGCGCTTTAGCGTCGCCTTACGCCGTTACCCTGCTTCACTGCTAATGTAAGGACGACGCCCCGATGTCGAGAAGCAATGGGCAAAGAGGCATAGTTCAGCTTGCGGCGGGCGCAATTGCGTCCCTGGTCGCGGCATACTTGTTGGTCTGCTATTTTTTGATTCCTGAACTTTGGATCTTCCATGACGGCCGCCGTCTGGCGGGGTTCAGCACGATGGTAACGACCACGGAGCAGGACATTCCGGGCGATCCAATCAACGTCGGCTTGGTAGGGACCAAGGAGCAACTGATCCGGTCGTTTGTCGCGGCGAAATGGAATCCGGCGGACAAAATCACGCTGCGTACCTCAATCGAGATCGGATTGAGCGTGGCGCTCGACCGTCCGGATCTCGATGCTCCGGTCAGTGCGCTGGTGTTTGACGGCCGTAAGCAGGACTTGGCGTTCGAGAAGTCGGTCGGCCGGAGTGCGGACGAGCGGCATCACGTCCGCTTTTGGATGACGACGAGTCTCGAACCTGATGGCCGGCCGCTTTGGCTCGGTTCGGCGAGCTTCGACCGCGGCGTCGGCGTCAGCCACGATACGGGGGAAATCACGCATCACATCGGCCCGGACGTCGATGCTGATCGCGATCTTGTCATTGATGACCTGCAGAAGGCTGGGCAGATTTCAACGACCTATTCTCGAATGGGTATTGGGGAGACTAAAACAGGCAGAAACGGTGGCGGCGATCCGTATTTCACGGACGGGCAGGCACTCATTGGCGTGTTAAAAAACAACACGATCCAATAGCGGAACTGCCTCGTGCCACTTTCTGACGGTTGTTGTCAAAGCCCATCCGCTCATTTTGGAAACAGGAACGTCAGTCCCACTCGCACTCCCAGACCTTCCGGGCCATTGTCGGGTGCCGCTGCCCAATAGCGCAGCCCCGCTGTGAGGCTGATCGGCTGCTTGTCGATCTTCACCAATTTGGAAACCGTCAAGTTGATGGGAACGGACCATTCTTCGGTCTTCCAGTCATAGGTCGACTCGGTGTTCAGGGCGAACGTCCAGGCGTCAGGCGTGGTATAGGAAAGGAATGGCTGCAGAAACGTGTTGCTGATGTCAGCCCGGTCGTCGTTGCCCGCGAATGACCAGATGTGATTGGCTAACACCCCATAGGTCAACGGGCCGTCCTGCTTTAGCGCAACGACCGTCGGACCCACTCCCCATTTCTCCCCGCCCAGCAAATCGTCCGTCCCCGTAGGTATCAGGAATACTGGGCCTGCGCCCCAGACGAGCCCATTCTCGGTTGGCTTCGCCGGAGAGAGGAAGAAGCTCTGAACGGTGTCACCGAGGCCGAACTGCGATCCTGACGGCCCTGCGATTTCGTCCTGCCAAATCACCGGGAGAATGGTGCGCGAGATGAGGTTCCAGTCTTCGTTCAACGAGATCGGGATGACGGGCTGGATGTTGAGAGTCGATTTGTCGCCGTCCAGCGGACCGTAGCCGTGGTCGTAGTTGTACTGAAACGGAACGCTTATCAGCGAAGCGATCGGGTTCGACAACTTCTTTGCCAGGTCTGAGCTGGACTCTTGAGCTTGGAGCAAGGTCGTCCAAGCGAACAGCACCAACAGACTGATGGAGTTCCTCAAAGCCGAGAATGTCATTGTCGGTCTCCATAAGTTGTTGGTAGGCGCTAGAATTTTATCGAAACGCCGAGAATCGGACCCTGCTGCACGGCATTGAAGACGAAGCCGTCGTGGCTGTAGTCGACCCCGAGTGCACGATACCCCGCTATCGCCGAAATCCGTTCGTTGAAATCGTAGCCCAATCCAAGCGCGACATCCCAATCAATGTCCGCTCCGCCCGCGCCTAACAGCCCCCAACCGGTCAGATAGATTTCCGGTGTAAGCGAATATTTCCCCTTTAATCCGAACATGCCATCAACCCAGGTCGCACCGTCGCTTCTCTCAATGCCGCCAAGAAGTCCACCGTCGAACGAGAGCGTCGTATCGACCGACCAGACCTTGACACCTCCGACGATGTCAAGGTGACCCTCGGGTCCGTCCAGAACCGCGTAGCTAATGCCAAGCAGGCCGGAGAACGTGCTCGTCGCCACATCCACATTATCGGCAAGGATTCCACGTGGTGTCTCTGCGTCGGCGGACAACTTCGTGTAGACGACGTCGCCTATCACGCTGAAGCGGCCGTTCCGTGCCTCCCCGGCTGCCATGAACGCAAAGTCAAGATTGTTCCAGACGTCGCTGAAGTCGGAGTCCATATGGACGACAGGCAGACCAAACTGCGATGTGTCACCAGAAATTCCGGCCATCCAGAAATAGGGCGCGACTGCGAAGGTCCAGCCGGATTCCGACTCGATCACTTGAGGTTTCTCGGTCATCAGCGGCGGAAGATCTGCCGCGTGGACGTCGCCGCAGACCATCGCGGCGAAAGCAACAGAAAGAGTGAGCTTGATGTAGTTCGTCATTGCGTGCTCCGCTTCTGGTCGGTGAGTTGCCAAATGCACATCATTTCCGCGAGATCGTACCTGGGTAGCGAACGCAACGAGCCAACTTCTTGTCCGCAATCGAATATGGACTATCGGCGACGTTGACTGCCCCACTGTGTATTCGCTCATCATTTGTTGTCCTCGCCAACAGCCAGCAGTTGTCTCACGAGGTCTGCAACGTTTTGATCGTCCGGCTGCAAACGTGACAGCGCCATCGCAAAACTAAGTGTCTCCGCATAGCGGCGGAGTTTGAGCCCTATCTGAATGGCCGTGTTTAACAGGTTGGCATCCGCACCAGTCGCCTGAGCCGGATCAAACAGCTCAAACGCCTCTTCCGTCCGTCCAACCGAATCGAGTGCGACGGCCGCGGTCATCCTGTAGCGCGCGTTGGCTGGGTCCAACTGGACGGCCATCTCCAGTTCTCCTATCGCCTCTGCCGTCGCCTTCTGGCGTACGAGGGACAGGCCATGGCCGAAACGAAGGTCAGCCCGGTCAGGATTTCCCGCGACCGCTTCGGCATAGGTCTGTTCGGATTTCAGCCCGTCCCCTGTGGCGCGGTAAAGTTCGGCCAGATTGATGCGTGCGCCCGGAAGGCCTGGATCGAGATCAATTGCCTTACGCAGGGTCTTCTCTGCTTCCAGGGGATGTCCCTGTTCGAGCAGGAACGTGCCATAGTTGCTCTGTGTCTCTGCGACGTCCGCGTTCGCCTCGACATAGGTTTTCAAGTCGGCGACGGCGCGGTCGAAGTCACGACGTTGATCTCCGAGGAAGTCCAGCGACTGTGTGCTTCCGAGCGCCCTGGCTGCCGCTACCCGGACCGCTCGCGTCTTGTCGCCGAGAAGCCTGCCTATCGTGTCGAGCCGAACCTCGGGTGGCAGGTTGTTGGCAGCCTCTGCTGCCCCTAGTCGCACCAGCGGATCGACGTTCTCTGTGGCCGCTTTAACATCCGCGACTGCGTCCGCTCCTGCCAGCCTGCTCATCTCGCCAATAGCGCTTCCCTTAACGATCCCTGCTTGTTTTCCGTCTCCGACAAGCGCCCGTAAGGCCTGGATCGATGCCGCGTCGTTTTGCGCAGCGCCCGCGAAGGCATGTGCGATCGTAGGACGGTTTCGCCATCCTGCGCCAAACCATTTGTCCAAGGTCTGCGACGCCCAGACGTTCGTCTTGCCCTCGTGGCATGATGTGCAGGCATTCGGTGTGCCATACATCTCCGACAGATCTGGCCGCGGGATCACGAAGGAATGGTCACGACGGGGATCGACCTTCATATAGGTCCGCTCCGGCATGTGGCAGCTGGCGCAAAGCGCGCCGCTTGAGCCTTCAGCATGATGGGTATGGGTTGGAGTGTCGAAAGCACCGCTCGGATCATTGAGGGCAAAGCGCTCGGGAGCGTCCCGCGTGTGGCACTGGGTGCAGAGCGCGTTTCCAACGGCCTTGACGCCGCCCTCATGCGGGCGATGGCAGTCGAAGCAGGTTACGCCTGCCCGCGCCATCTTGCTTTGCTGGAAAGAGCCGTACTCAAAGACTTCGTCGAGGACCTGACCGTCGGGAAAGTAGAGGTCGCTCCTCAGCATTGCCGGGGAGAAGTTATCGAGGAACGAACCGCCCGGCTTGTAGTCGCCGACAAGCCGTGTCCGTCGCGAATGGCATGCGAGACAGGTGTCCATGCTGACCTCTGACAGTCCCACGCGCGGCAAGGAAGCTGCAGCGGACGCCTCGGACTGCGGTTTTGCCCATTCGACATGCTTCGCGCCGCCGCCATGACATGACTGGCAACCGATGCTGGTCGCGACATACGAAGACTCATACGTATGCGTCTCCGACCGGAAATTTGTCTGCGGATCGGTCGAGTGACAGTCGATGCAAGTGCGGTTCCATCGGTAGAAGGGACCCGTCCAATGAAACGTCGAGCCGGGTTTCGCGACCGATCCGGCCCCAAGCCAGAACCACTCTCGCTTCTTTGTGTCCCAGGCAATGTCGAGCGTCTGGAGTTTTCCGCCGCCGAGATCGATCAGATATTGCTGCAGCGGCTCGTAGGCGAAGGTGTATTTGACTACGAAGTCCGCCTGTTTGCCGTCTGGCCCTTCGATGCTGACGTAGAACTGTCGATCCTTGCGGAAGAAGCTTGCCGTGACGCCGTTTCCTTCATAGCTGGTGTCGTTGAAATCGGCGAGCACCGTGGCGTCGCTGGCCACGGCCATCGCCTTGGCATGATGAGACGTGGCAAAAGCAGCCGCCTGATCAGCGTGGCACAACGAACACAATCTCTCATCGACGAAGCCAGCGTGGTTGGCGATCTGCGGGTCGGCAGCAAGCGGCGTCAAATCTTCCGCTGCGGCGGTCGCAGGTGCAAGCCCAAGCATTCCGCAGATGAGCAGGGCGGCCCGTACCATTGCTAATGGAGAGAAATGCGCTCTCAATCAAACGCTCCTACGCCGCACGTCTCATGTCCCCCTCAGTAGCAGGGCGGGAGGCGATAGTATCCGCACTGCGGTTGTGAGACATCAAGTCATTTGTCGGGAAAAATCTGCTTCCAGTCGGCTTTCATATCGACGACGGTCCAGCCATTTATCGGCGCGGCGTCAAGCGCCTTGTCAAGCTTGCCAAATTGGGTTTCCCGGTCGTAGGCATATTCGCGTTCCGCGTCCGTGTGGTGAACGATCAAACCAAAGCGAGGCGTCGTGCCACCCATTGTCGTCCACTGCAGCATCTCCAGATCCCCGTCCGAATTCCCGAACGCGGCGATGGGGCGGCGACCGATCTTCTCGTTAATGCCAACCGGTTTTCCGGCCTTGTCGTCGATGAAGTTGACCTCCGGCAATCGGCGGAGCGTCGGGACATCGCCCACCATCTCGAACTGCGTCTTGATCGACGAGCCGATCACCTGTTCGGGCGGAATGCCGTAGACCTTTTCTGTCCAGGGCCGCATGAACTCCACACCGCCGCCCGAGACAATGAAGGTTTTGAAGCCGTTGTTTCGCAGATACTGCATCACTTCGATCATCGGCTGGTAGACGAGTTCGGTATACGGCTTCTTGAACTTGGGATCGCGCGCGCTGGCGATCCAGTCGGTCGTGATCTTCAGAAACTCGTCGCTGCTCATCCCGGAATGGGTCGTCATAAGGATTTCCATCAGACCCTTCTCACCCGCAGCGGCAAGCGTTTTCAGATCGCCCTCCAGCACCGCCTTGAACGGTTGGGTGTCCTTCCATTCGGGATGTTCGGGAGCCATCGTCTTGACACGGTCAAGCGCGAAAGCGAGTTGCACATACATCGGTTGCTCGCTCCACAGCGTGCCGTCATTGTCGAACACGGCGATCCGATCCGATTCCGGAACAAAATCTGTGGTATTTTGCTTCGTGACCTTTTCGACGAAGGCAACGATGGAGGATTTGGCGGCGGTGTCATTCCACGACGGAAGAGGGTCGGTTTGAGCAAATGCCGAGGCCGCCAGGAGCATGAATGTCGCCACGCCGAACGCGGCGTTGCGGGAGAACTTGAGGATATTTCGTGCTGCAGCCATCGCAGGATCTCCGGCAGTCGTTGTGTGCAATCTCTTCGTGGAAAAATGGCGGCCCTGAAGGACAGGGCCGCCGCGAAGGTTAGTTGCCTGACGGCAGTGTGATGTTGACGCCTTCCTTGGCGAGACTGTCCCTGACCCATTGGAACTTCTCATAATTTGAAAGTGTGATCGGGCCGGTATAGCCAAAACTCTGCAGCTTGCGCGGCGGATATTTGACGTATGTCGCCATGATCGTTTTCAGTTCTTCCCCCATGACCACGCCCATCCAGGTCCGCTCCGCGAAGTTGTTCATGAAGATGTCATAGCGTTCCTGTGGATCCTGCCACAGATCGAACACCTGAGGCACGGTGGCCACGTACTTCTCCTCGCCCTTCCAGCCAAGATTGGAATCGACGGCCAGACCACCAGTCTCTGCACCGTTATCTCCACGGATATTGAACGCGAACTTGTAGTTGTTCACGCGGATCGCACCGGGTGAAAGCTCGTTCTCCGTGAAATAGAACCAGCTTTTGCGCTCTGACTTGCCGCTACCGAGCAGGATCGGCGTCATGTCGTAGCTGTCGAAAATGATCGGCTTGTCTTCGCGGTCGTTTGTCGGCAGAGGGACGCCGCCGGTTGCTGCAAAGGTTGCCATCAGATCGAGACCACCAACGATGTCGTGGTTTTTGGTGCGGGGCTTAATCTTGCCCGGCCAAACGGCGATCGCGGGAACGCGATTGCCACCCTCGCGCAGCGTGCCCTTGGTGCCGCGGAAGGGGGTGTATCCGGCATCAGGATAGACGTCCTGCCAGGCACCGTTGTCTGTCGTATAAAAGACCAGCGTGTTCTTATCCATTCCGGTTTCACGCAGCTTGTCCATGATCCTGCCAATACGCGTATCGAGCTCGACAACCGAGTCCGCATACTTGCTTTTCGACAAGGATTTATGCTCGAACTCCGGTGCAGGCATATTCGGCTGATGCACCTTCATGAAATTGACATTGATGAAGAACGGCTCATCAGGCTTCTTTGCTGCTTCATCTAGGAATTCGACGGCCGCCTTCTCGACATAACCGTCGAAGAACGGAATGCCGACAACACCTTCCTTGCCGTCGATCACGGGCGTATCAACGTACTGGCCGTTGATCTTGAAGTCTTCCTTGACCTCGCCGCCGGCTACGCCCGAAAGCGAGCCTTTTGTCACCTTCTGGAACATCGCCCTCAACTTGGGATCCATGTCCGGAAACCAGGTCGGATCGGCGTATGTGTAGGCATTGAGATGATAGAGGCCGACATATTTCATCTCATCATAGCCCTGCGCGATCGGTAGTGCGTAGTCCGACTCGCCCAAATGCCATTTGCCCGTGAAATAGGTATGATAGCCACCTCGCTTCAGCACCGAGGCGAGCGTCCACTCGGCCGCTGGCAGGCCGCCACCCTGGCCCTGGAAGGCAACGGTCGTCATGCCGCTGCGGTTTGGTATGCGTCCGGTCTGCATTGCCGCGCGACCGGGGGTGCAACTTGGCTGAGCATAGAACGAGAAGAAGGTCATACCTTCATCCGCCAGCTTGTCGATGTTCGGTGTCGGCATGCCGCGTCCTTCACCGCCGCCATAGGGTCCGAGGTCGCCGTAGCCTGTGTCGTCGGAGACGATGAAGAGAATGTTTGGCTTAGACGGCGATTGCGCCATCACAGGGGATAATGCCCCCACAAGAAACGTCGAAGCCGCCAAGGCTCCGACCGAATAGACGAGACGAAAATTCATCCTGAGATCCTCCAGTGAGGTTTGTTCGCGGAACCGCCAAGCGCTTCCGGCACATGCCCGTTTTCAGTTGACCGAAAATTAAATAAGCAATCCAATACGATGACGCTTTTCGAGGGTGTGCGTCGCTGATGAGCAGTCGAGGCTGGGACGCACACTCAGGTGGGGAAGCTATCCGAGCCCTCTCGCCAGCGATATTGTACCTTTGGGCAAAAGTATGTTTTCGCACCAACTGGCACCTAAAGCGGTGGTTGTATTAGCAACCTCGACTTGTTAGATTGCGTTACCTTTTCGGGGGAAGAGCGATGCGCATGCTATGTGACTGGGCCAGGCTGCAGCGATGGCTCACGAAGGTATGCAGCCTGTGCCTCCTTCTTCTCTTGCCGGGCCTCTCCACGGCGGTCGGCCAAACAATCAGCGAAACCCGTGCTCCGCGCATATTGGTGCTCTATCCCTATGACGAGCGGATCGCCGCAACCACGGTCGCGGGGGAAGCGGTAAGGAAGCGACTACTTGATGCCACGGGTGGAAAAATCGACCTTTTCTCCGAGTTCCTCGACCTTTCACGCTTTCCTGAGGCGGAGCATGTTGATCGCATGGGGAAATTTCTTGCGGAAAAGTATGCGGTTCGCCAGCCGGACGTGGTCATCGCACTTGGCGAACAGTCGGCAAATTTCATCGCGAAACATCGGGCATCGCTGGCAAAGGACGCCCGGCTCGTTGTCGCCGGGTTCAACAGGTCGACCGCTCTCAGAATGAACCTTCCAGCCGATGTGACGGGGGTGTTCACCGAGTTCAACATTCTCAAGACCGCGGAGTTGGCTCGACGTCTGCAGCCTGATGCCCGTCATCTTTTCGTCATCGGCGGATCATCGGAGTTTGATCGATGGTGGTTGGAAGCGGCGAAAACCGATCTGACGTCGTTTTCGAAGAACTATGATACCACTTACCTTGAAAACCTGACGATTGAGGAGCTTGCTGCCAGGGCGGCGGCATTCCCTCGCGACAGCATTGTCTTGATGCTGACTATCTTCAAGGATCGAAGCGGCCGCAACTTCATTCCAAGGGACGCCGTCAAGCAAATAGCGGCCAACGCGAATGCTCCCATTTATGGTCCATATCCTACTTATCTCGACTATGGGATCGTTGGCGGAAACGTCGTCACGTTCGAGTCGCTCGGAACCACGGTGGCCGAGCTAGCGTTGGATGTCCTCCATGGAAAACCAGTCGAACACGCTCAGGCACCATTAGTCGACATGGTCGATGCGCGGCAGCTCAAGCGATGGGGGCTTTCTGATAAGTACTTGCCACCCGGCACGGTCCAGATGTTCCGGCAGCCAAGTTTACTGGAAGATCATTGGATCGACGTGTCCGTCGCCGTCTTTGTCGTCGCGCTGCAGAGTGTAGTAATCACCATACTCCTTCTGGAACGCCGTCGTCGTCTAAAAGCAGAAATTCAGTCCCGACATCGCTTGCTGGAGGTCATCCACCTCAACCAGTCCGCGACCGCAGGCGCTCTTTCGGCCTCCATAGCCCACGAATTGAACCAACCGCTTGGAGCCATTCGCAGCAATGCCGAGGCGGCCTCGATCGTGTTGAGGTCCCCCTTTCCGGATTTGAAACTGATTGAGCAAATCCTCGTCGATATACGCGATGATGATCAGCGTGCCCACGACATCATTTCCCGTATGAGGGGACTTCTGAAGAAGAGGCGCGAAATTGACTGGCAGGTATTCGATCTGAACGAGCTGACCTCCACCGCTATCAAGATCCTGCAGGGTGAAGCGGTTCGCAGGGGCATAGTGGTCAGTTCCAGCCGAGCTGAAGACCCTCTGCCCATCCGCGCGGATAGGCTTCATGTTCAGCAGGTCATTCTCAACATCGCAATCAATGCGATGGATTCGATGGGCGTGGCGGGTACGAACAAGAACATTTCACTTGAGACGCGGCTGACAAAAGACGCAAAGGCGGAGTTGTCGATCTCCGATTCCGGCGACGGCATCCCGGAAGACAAGCTGGCAACGATCTTCGAACCCTTTTACACGACCAAGGCCGCCGGGACCGGCCTCGGTCTTTCGATCGCCCGCACGATCGCAGAAACGTACGGCGGCAGAATTTTGGCATCCAACAGATGCGGAGGCGGCGCCGTTTTTCGCCTGGTCCTGCCCCTTGCACGCTCGGACCACCCATGAACCCCATCATCCACATTGTCGACGACGACCTTTCCTTTAGGATCGCCTTAGGACGGTTGCTATCGGCATCGGGATACGGCGTCGCTCTCTATGCTTCGGGTGAAGAGTTGCTCGCACGGCTGCCAGGGATCGAACATGGATGCATCCTGCTTGACCTCGACATGCCAGGATTGAGCGGACTAGCCTTGCAAGAAAAGCTGTCGACGATGGCTCCGCTGCTTCCCATTGTGTTTCTGACAGGGCACGGTGACATTAAAGCAGGCGTTCAGGCAATGAAGGCGGGTGCCGACGACTTTCTGGAGAAACCTGCAACAGCCGACATCCTGCTTGAGACCATTGATAAATCGCTGCGGCGTGCCGACATCCGCCAAGAGGAGTTTGCGCGCACGAATGCTTCCCGAGCCCGTCTATCAAATCTTACACCGCGCGAATTCGAAGTCTTGCGGCTGCTCGTTCGCGGCAAGCTCAACAAGCAGATCGCGCACGCTCTAGGCACGTCCGAAAGGACGATCAAAGCCCATCGACACAATCTCATGGAGAAAATCGGCGCAAGATCCCTGGCGGAAGCGGTTTCCATCGCCGAGCGGCTGGGACTTGTCGATCTCGTTGAAGAGGGCGATGCCTCTTGAAGCGGTGCTTCACCAAAGGACAATAGCGGCAGCTCGGCACTCGTCATAGGATCACGCCCGAAAGGGGTTGGTTTGACCCCGGAGAGGTGTTTCTTGGAAAACTCACCTGGCACCGTGGCTGTGGTCGATGACGATCCGAGCATGCTTAGAAGCGTCGAGCGGCTGTTGACCGCGAACGGGTTCATGACGGAGGGCTACCCGTCAGCCGAAGGTTTTCTCCGGCGCGCGCAGCTTGAAAACGTCCACTGCCTCGTCCTTGACATTCATCTAGGCGGCATGTCGGGTGTCGAGCTGTGGAATTCCCTGAGACAGAGGGGTTCCAATCTTCCAATCATTTTCATGACAGCGGTGGAAGACGAAACACTCGAGCGTGCTGCCGTCGATGCCGGATGCGTCGCGTATCTTCGAAAACCGTTTCAGGCGAAATCCCTCATTGCGGCTGTCAACAGAGCGCTCGAGGTCCAGCCACTCGACTGAGCATTGTTCGAACGGAATTCTGTCGCAGCTTCCCCAATGGACAATAGACGAGGCTCCGATCTTGGTTCACAGATCAATGCCGCGCGGACCCATTGTTCGGCGAACGAATGAAGGCGACCCATATTCTTCGGATCGGCTTCAACCATGACCGACGGTTTTACCCTGTTCACCGAAGCGGTGCTCATCTGACATCAAAAAACACTGCAAGGGACTGAGCTTGGGTGGCGGGAAGGTTGAGAGCTTCCCCGCGCAGAATGCCGGAAAGGATTCATAAACGGGAGGATTCTGTCCGATGAGCGATGTAATCAAGGCAAATGACGAACCTCGCTGGCCGGCCGTGATGGGGATACTCGCAGTGTTCGCGCTCTTGGAGGTGCTACCGAACCACGTCCATGCAATTCCGCGATGGGTTTCGTACGCGGTTGTGGTCGCAGCTCTCGTTCCAATGATCATGGTAACGGTGTCGACCGACAAGACAATCTGGCTCCGTATCGAGCGAGTTGCTATCATGTTGCTGGCCAGTGTCTACGCTGGCAATACGGCCGCGGAACTCGGAGATATGATTGGCATCATCACGATCCACCCGCCCGAGACGCGATCGGTCTCTCTTTTGACGTCGTCATTTACGATCTGGGTCACCAACGTTCTTACCTTCTCACTGCTTTACTGGCAGATCGATGCGGGCGGTCCGACGCGCATCGCGCGTGGCATCACAAGGAGACCAGACTGGCTCTTTCCACAGACGTCCGCTCCCGAACTCGCATCACCCGGTTGGACACCGCTCTACGTCGATTATCTATCCCTGGCATTCAACACGGCGACGGCTTTTAGTCCGACCGACGTACTGCCACTCACACGGCGCGCGAAGTCGCTCATGATGCTCGAGAGTGCGATTTCGCTGCTGACCCTCGTGCTGGTGGCCGCGCGCGCCGTGAACGTTATTCCGTAGCCTCCACGTCGATTTCCCTAAAGGGCAATAGACTGGTCCCTAGCTTTCCAGCCACAAACAGGAAGGCCTGCTTATCGATCACGGCCTGGTCCGGTGGTTGCGGCACGAATTCCAGTAGTAGGTTTTGGCATGTCAGTCGATGCTGATCAGCTTTCAACAATGATCAATCACGCGGTTGCGCCGGCGTTCATGCTCAACGCCGTCGCGGCGTTGGTGGCGGTGCTGGTCAATCGGATCTCTGGCGTCACACAACGGATTAGAAGCCTCCGCGAGATTGATGAAAATGATGTCGCCCGAGCCTGGCTAAAGCCTGAAATCGGGGAGTTGCGGCAACGGGAAATTCTCTTGAACGGCGCGTTGCTCCTCGCTGTGTTGGCCGGAATTGGCGTGACGTTTCTGCTTCTGTTCGGATTCGTCGTCGCATTCTTGGGATATCGTCACGAGCCGGGAGCCGCCGTACTATTCGTTGCTGCACTCTGCTTCCTGGCAGCTTCGCTCTTCCGATTTCTCCAGGACATCAGGCTTTCAAAAAGCGAGCATGACGATCATCGGAAGAGATGACTCTGGGCGATAAGGCGCGCCCGCCCTCATGTCGGTCAGGGACGCAGTCGTTGCCTCTGACTGAAAACAGACAACGCGTTGGTTTCGGCGCGACAGTATCTATGCGCGGCAAGCGTGCCCCTAGTCGATCTCGGCTCGCCAGCACCTTGGAACTAGATCCTCAGATCGCTTTTAATTCTAGGCGGGGCTGCCTGACGGATCCTACGGCAGCTACGTTGGTGTCCCGATGTTTCCCGCCTACAACATCAACCAACGAAACCGTGGCTGCGGCCCAAACGTGGATGTAGCAATGACTGAACTTTCTACACCCGGACCCATGATGGAGATGCTACTCGGCACCCTCATCATGATCGTGATCATTTTCGTGCATGGCGTCGGCATACGGATGATTAATCTGCACTTCAGTCGGACTTGGGCACACATGCATGCCAACACACCAAATTGGCGGCTCAATGTACTTCTTGCTCTAACCATCGGGTCGCTGGCCGTTCTCCACTTCTCCGAGACCTTTCTCTGGGCCATGCCGCTCTCCTTCGGCGGATTGATACCGTCGATGCGGGACAGCTATTTCTATGTGCTGGAGAACTACACGACGCTCGGTGAAGGCAATGTCAGCCTGCCGGATCAATGGAGATTGCTTGGCCCCATCATCTCGATGTCAGGGCTGTTTACGTTCGGCTGGACGGGAAGCGTACTTGTCAGCGTCATGACCGATTTCGGACACCTGGATAAGCTGCGCGCGAAAGGCTCCGAAGCCATCGACCCACTGGAGCAGAGGGACGCGCGATAGTCGAAGGATACAGCCATCACCAGGACGTTAGGAACGTTGCGATCAGATAAACGTCATTCATTCTCTTGCCCGTAAGACAACGTAACTGTCCAATTGGACTGCGTGAAAATCGCAGGGACGCGCCTCGGCGCATTGAATATCGACGGCTATGCGCCTCCGCAGTTCTGCGAATGTGACCCTCCAAGGCTGCACCTCCGCCGCCCTTGGGATGATCGCGACTGATGGTGCGCTTGTCCACCCCGCCTTGCGCCGTCGCCGCTGCTGCGCGCAACTGCCGGCGCGCCCTCCATCCCCCTCATTTGGTATCACAAAGCAAATAATCGGCAGCTTCGCGCAATCAGCGGCTCAGCGAGCTTGCTATTGGTGACGGCGGAGGGATGCCGCCACGCATGCTAGGCGCGCGCCCTCATCATCGATGTCCTGAACCGTGAGCGTGCGCTTCCTGAGTGCTGGCGCACATAAGAGCCGCCCGTTTGACATTGTCGCCCAACACAGGCTGAACCGGATTTGGGATACACTGGAGAATAGAATGACGACAAAGCTGATCGCCGCAGCAATCGCGGCCACCGCCGCTTTCGCGGCTCCTGCTTATGCTGGAATCAACGTCGTAGACGGAGACACGATCAAGATCGATGGTCGGACGATCCGCATCGTGGAGATTGACACGCCGGAATTCTACCGACCGCGCTGTGAAGCCGAACTGGTCAAGGCGCTGGAGGCCAAGGAACGGCTCCGCCTGCTTCTCGACAGCGGCAAGGTCACGTTCAAATCGACTGGACGCGACCTCTATGGCCGCACGCTGGCAAAAGTCTTCGCCGGGGACACCAATGTCGGGACGGTGCTGATCAAGGAAGGTTATGCGCTTCCCTACCAGCCGGGTGCGGCCTCCAAGCTCAATCGCCTTCAGGCGTGGTGCGGGCCGTCCGCGACGCTGGAAGATGTCTGGCGCGGATCGGTCAAGCCGTTGACCGTCGTCGCCGCACGAAAGAAGCACTCCGACGAACAGGGCGAGGTCAGTAGGCCATTTCCGAACTGTGCCGCCGCCCGCGCGGCTGGAGCGGCACCCGTTTACGCAGGCGATCCCGGCTACCAGCCGAAACTCGATCGGGACCATGACGGCGTGGGCTGCGAATAACCCCGTCATCAGACCATGGGCAACGGTTTGACGACGGGAAAAGCTCTGCCTTGTCGCTTGTGATCCCGACAGTGTAGGGCCGGCCCCACTAGACGTCTTGGCATGCGAATGTCGGCTTCGTCGATTTCATGTTTGCGAGCCGCCAGTCCGCTCCCGGCTCCAAATCAGTCATTCCCCTCAAGAGAAGGCGGAGCTCTTGCCGAGAAACGGAAATAATTTCCGCTTCGACTGTCTCATTCGCATTGAAATGTACAAGTCTCAGTGCCATCAGGCCCCCGCAACCAAAATTACAAAAAAAAGCCCGCAAATCGGTAACGATTGCGGGCTTTTTGACGTTTACAATGGGGGGAAAACATCCAACCGATGTCCCGGAAACTTCAATCTAAGATCCAAAAAACAAAACCGTGAGTTGCGATTGACGTTTTGTTGCCAGCGAAGGGATGTGCAAAAACATCTTCCGGGGTACGCAAGCTGAAATGGCCGGTAAAGCGGAGCCTAAAAATTGGGTCACATGCCCTTGCGGATCTGGGTGAGTGTTCGGGTTGGCGTAAGCGCTTCAGGGTCGAGGCGTAGCTCGATTATCGCCGGCTTTCCGCTCTCCTGCGCTCTCTCAAACGCGCTTGCGAATTCTTCCGTCTGGTGCAGAAATGCGTTTCAAACTGCGTCACCTACCAAAAATTTCTGCCAAAACAGTCTCCGTAAGATTTTTATAATTTATCATAACAATTCATATGCTTAGCTTGTACTGTTGTTTGCGTTTTCGTGTGCTTTTCACACAAAGCCCGTGATTTTCACCTCATTTCTCTACCGCGTCTCAGCCGCCTCTTTGTCGCAGCTAAAAGTTTTGGAGATTTGGCCGCCGTTTTCCGAGATAGGTTGGCTTGACTGGCGGCTTCATCGCTTTGAGCGCGTCCGAGCGGCACATGCGGGACGATCATTGCGATCAAAGTCTAACAGGTTGCTACAAAACTCATTTGTTCACGAGACGTATCGGATGCGCAAAGGGTACAAATCGGAATCCAATCGTGTATGCCGTTCTATTTTGCAGCAACCTGTTAGGACCCTTTGCGCGTCGGATGTCATGGTCGCCGTAATACCTGCACCTCATTTCGTTATTCCCCCGCCAAGGGCTGCGGGACGTTATCCGCCGCCGCGAGCGCCTGAAGCGCAAGGGAAACGTCCTCCGCCGAGAAGGGTTTTTCCAGCAGGATAAACCCTGGCTCGTTTCCAGGCGCCATAGGATCGAGATTGGAGAGCGTTGCCCCGGTTACGGCGACGATCCGGCCCTTCAGCTGCGGTTGCAGCGAAAGCGCCTGCCGGGCTAGATCGGCCCCGTCCAGGCCGGGCATGCGCAGATCGGTGAACATGGCGTCGAAACGTATTTCGCGCAGTAACGCCAGCGCCTCGTGGGGGGAGGGCGTGATGGTGGTCGCGTGGCCTTCCCGCGCGATCAGCTCGGCGAGGCTCGCACCGACATCGGGTTCGTCATCGACGACCAGCACGGTCATGGCCTTGCCTTTGGTCGTGGGCCGGGTCGGAGCGGCCTCGGCATGGGTGCGGGCGGCGGGCAGGGTGATCTCTATGCACGCGCCGGGCAGCGCGCCTTGGGCCAGTGCGATGCTGCCGTCATGGGACTCGATGACGTTGCGGGAAATCGACAGGCCGATCCCTGTGCCGATATCGACGGACTTGGTGGTAAAATAGGGCTCGAAGATCCGCTCGGCCAACTCCTTGGCGATGCCCGGACCGTTGTCCTGAAACCGGATGACGATCTCATCGGCTTCCGCCCGCGCGGTCACCTGGATCAGACGCGACAAAGGTTGGCCGGTCAGCGCCTGCTGTGCATTGATCGCCAGATTGGCAAAGACCTGCCCCAGCAGGTCACGATCACCCAGGACCGGCGGTAGGTCGTCGGGCAGGTCGAAAACGGTCTCGACCCCGGAACTGCGCAGACCATAGCCCACCACCTCAAATGCGTTGAGGATGACCTCGCCGATCGCCAGCAATTGCCGCTGCGGCGGCTTCTGCCGGGCCATGGCCAGAAAGCTTTTCACGATCCGGCCGCAGCGGTCGGCGGCGGCGCGGATGCGTTCGCCGCGCACCCGCATCTCGGTGTCGGCGGTTTTCTCGGCCAGAAGCGTCGCCTGCGCCACGACAATGGCCAAGGGGTTGTTCAACTCATGCGCGACCCCCGCCAGTAGCGAGCCCATGGCCGACAGCTTTTCGACCTGATAAAGCCGCTCCCGCCCCTCTTGCATCTGGCGTTCCAATTGCTTGGCCTCGGTCAGGTCGCGCAGATGCGACACGAACAGGCTCCGCCCGGTGGCCAGCCGCACCTCGGTCACCGTCAGTTCGATCGGCAGCAGCGTGCCCGTGCGGTTCCGGCCCTGCAGCTCAAGCCGCTTGCCGATCACGTGGGCGGCGCCGCCCTGCAGATAGCGGGTCAGGCCCTGTTCATGCGCGGTGCGGAACTGGTCGGGAACGATCAGCGCACCGACGCTCTGCCCGATCGCCTCTGAGGCCGAATAGCCAAAGATGCGCTCGGCGGCGGGGTTGAATTCCAGCACGATCCCCATTTCGTCCATGACGATAATCGCGTCCAGCGCCGAGACGACGACCGAGCGATAGCGAGCCTCGCGCTCGGTCAGCGCGGCCAGATGGTTCTGCGCGGCCTCTTGCGTCTGGCGATGCTCGGTCAGGTCGAGGGTGAAGGTCAGAAAGCCGGGCAGTTGCGCTTCGCCGGCCTGATAGGGCAGGACCGAAACCTGAAGATAACGTCGCCCCTGGTGAATATAGTCGATCCAGCCCTCGAAGCGGCCGAATTCGCTGCGCCGGATGGCGGGGGTCACCCGTTCATATTGCAGGACGACCTCAGGCCCCAGAATCTCGGCCACGTGGTGGCCGATGACCTGATCGCGTGTCAGCTCCAGAAAATTCAGGAATTCGACGTTCACGTCGCGATAGATCAGGCCCGCATCCAGATAGGCGACCCGCAGCGGCACCCCATCGACCATCGCCCGCAGGTGGCTGGTCTGCGCGACATGGCTGCGCGCGGCTTCGCCGATCTTTTCGGCCAGCGTGCGAAAGGGCGCGGGCAGGCCCTGGGGCGGCGGGGCCGTGGCGGCCAGATCGGGCGGCATGGCGCCAAAATCGGCAAGCTGCACCACCGGACCGACAAAACGGCGGGTAAAGGCCCGCATGACCAGTGCCAAAAGCGCCGCAAGCCCCAGAAGCAGGATCGTAAAGGGCATCAGCCGCTCCAGCGCCATCCGGGTGACCGAGGCATCGGGGATGCTGACGATAAGCCGCCAGGGCGTCCCCGCAATGGGATTGGCTAGGACCAGATCCGCGCCGCGCCGGACAAAGCCGCTTTGGGTCAGCGACAGGTCGGTCGCGCCGAACATCTCGCGTGCGGGAACCGGAGCGGGTGCATGGGCGGCGCGGCCGTCGGCTGTGGCAATCAGGTTGCCGTGCTGGTCGACCACTGCGAATTGGCCCGCGCTTTCGGGAAAGCCACCCAGCAGGGTCGAAAGATGCGACAGCAATACATCGGTGCCGACGACGCCGCGAAAGCGCTCGCCGCTCCAGACCGGGGCGGCATAGGTGACCATCAGCCCGGCGCCGCCCGCATCGACATAGACCGGCGACCAATAGGCGGATTTTTCCGGGTCATTCCGGGGCAGGCCCAGCGTATAAAGCGGATAATCGAAATAGCCCTGCAAGGATTGGCGCGGCGTGTTCGGGTCGATCATCGCCGAGGGATCGCTCCACGGGTAGATGGCGACGAAGCCGCGACTCTCCGAGAAAAAATAACTCCAGCGCAGATAAGGGCGTGAGGCCTGCATCGCGCGGGCCAATGCGAAAAACGGGGTGACGGCGGTGATCTCGCGGCGGATCGACGGGGTCATGAGGGCGGGATCGCCCACGATCAATCCCCGCTCGGCGCCGGGCTGGCGAACTTCGGGAGGCCAATCCAGCGGCTCGGCATATTCGGGCAGGGCTGCCTCGCGCGTCAGGTTTTGTGCGACGAAGGCGCGCATCGTGTCGATATGGGTATCGACGACATCGGCGATTTGCTCAAGCCCGGCCCGGCGCTGCACCTGCGCATTCTCAATATCTTTCAGGATCGTCGCACGGGCATTGCCGAATTCGCGCAGACCCAGAAACAGCACCGCGCCGAACAGCGGCACGGCGGCGGCCAAAATCAACCAGCCAAATTGGCGACGCAGGCGTAGGGCGGGGCTTTTTGCGCTCACGGTCCACCGTTGGTTTCAAAGATATAGCCCAGGCCCCGGATCGTGCGGATATAGATCGGACGGTCGCTTTCGGGTTCGATCTTGCGGCGCAGGCGGGCGATGCGCACATCGATGCGCCGTTCGCTTTCACTGTCCATCGCGTCTTCGCCTAGCAATTCGATCAATTGCCCGCGCGGCAGGATGCGGTTCGGGCGCCGGGCCAACACGGCGAGCAGATCGAACTCGGCGGCAGTCAGGCCGATCTCGCCGCTTTCCGCGTGAAGCAGGCGCCTGGCGTCGAAGTCGATCCGATAGGGGCCGAAGCCGATCGGGCGGGCGGGCGGAGCCGCCGGGACGGAGGGTGCAGGCGCAGCCGGGGGCGCGGCGTCCAGACGGCGCAACACGCTGCGGACCCGGGCCAGCAGTTCGCGCAGGTCATAGGGTTTCGCCATATAGTCGTCACCGCCGATTTCCAGCCCGACGATACGGTCCATCGGGCTGCCCGAGGCTGAGGCGAAGATGATCCCGGCGCGGCTCTGCCGTCGGAGCCAGCGCGCCAGCGACAGCCCGTCCTCACCCGGCATGGCGATATCCAGGATGGCGACGTCGATCGAGTTTTCCGCCGCCAGCGCGCGAAGCTCGGCGGCATTGATGGCGGTCACGACCTCATAGCCGTGGCCACGCAGATATTCGGCGACAGCCTCCAGAAGATCGATCTCGTCATCGGCGATGGCGACCCTGTAGACCACGCTTCTCCTGCGGAACTGGACATTTGGTTGAGGGACTCATATCATGGTCGTCCATAGACGACCATTAATTTCGAGTGAATCGAGGATGTTGCGGGCCCGTATCCTGATTGCCGAGGATGAGGTGGATTTTGCCGCCCCCCTGGCCGAATTCCTGACTGAGCTTGGCTATGAAGTCGAGAACGTCGAGACTGCCATTGCGCTTGACGTGGCGCTGCGCGCCTGTCCGCGTGACCTGATTCTGCTGGATCTGAACCTGCCCGGTCAGAGCGGATTTGAATTTCTGGGTGACAGCGCGTTGATCGGCAAGGCGGCGGTCATCATACTGACCGGCAGTGCCTGCGCCATCGACAGAATCGTGGGGCTCGAGGCCGGGGCAGACGACTACCTGATCAAGCCGGTCGACCTGCGTGAACTTGCGGCGCGGATCGGCAGCGTGCTTGCCCGCCGGCTGGGCCGCCAGCGCAAGATCGTCAGCTTCGAGCGCGCCAGCGCCGACCTCAGCGCGGCGCGGATTCTTTATCCCGACGGGCAAACCGCGCCCCTCTCTGCCGGAGAGGTTGCGCTGATCCGCGCTTTCGCCGAAAACCCGCATCATGTGCTGGACCGCGGCCGGCTGCTGGAACTGGCTCCCGCCGAGACGGTCGAGGCGCTGGATGGCGCGATCGACAACCGCATCGCCCGACTGCGCCGCAAGCTTGGGACGGCACAGATCGTGACGCTGCGGGGGCGGGGCTTTCGCTATCAGCCGGGCTAGGGGTATTGGTAGCAAGCCGGGCATGAAAAACCCGCCCCAAGGGGCGGGTTCGCAACGTTTGGGGGCCTGCGGCCAAAGCGTGTCGCGATCTTTCAGATTCGCTCGTACGCTTTTGGTCTTTGTTTCTACGCATGTTTTTTCGGGAAACCGGTTCCCACTTTTCCCTGACAAACTCTAGATGTAGAAAAGCTGGTCCATAACCTGCGCGCCAGTGGCGTTTTGCACGAGGACGACGAAATCATCCGCGCCCAGATCGACATGCAGCTCGGTTCCACCAGCAACATCGGTGGTAGTGATATTGCCCTTATAGGCTGAATTGAATTGCAGCTGGTCGAACCCGTCCTGGAAGTCGGTGATCCGGTCCATCCCGCCGCCGGTGACGCCCGAGGTGAAGATGAATTGATCGATACCGTCGCCGCCCGTCAGCAGGTCGTTGCCCGCGCCGCCGTTCAGCTTGTCGTTACCTGCGCCGCCATTCAGCACATCCGCGCCGTCATTGCCGTTCAGCTTGTCGTTGCCGAGCCCGCCCGAAAGCAGGTCCGCCGCGTCGCGCCCCTTCAGCGTGTCATTGCCCGCCAAGCCGTAGAGGCTGCTGCCTGCCTGCGAGCCGGTCAGCTTGTCGCCGAAGGCCGAGCCGTAAAGCGATTCGATATCCAGAAGCACGTCGCCCTGGGCATCACCGCCGGTGCCGGTGCCGAAATAGCCCTGCGTCGCAGTATCCGCAGTGCTGTCCAGTACCACCGTGACGGCAGCGGCCGAATCCGCATAGCTGGCAGTGTCGAAGCCGCCGTCTCCGTCCAGCCGATCCGCGCCGGCACCCCCGGTCAGCATGTCGTCGCCCGCGCCGCCGTTGAGGATGTTCGCCTCGGTCGAGCCAACGAGCTGGTCGGCGGCAATGCTGCCGATCACGTTCTCGAAGCCCGAAATCTTTTCACCCGCGGCATCGCTGCCGCCGACGAAATTGGTCTGCAGGTTTACGCCGATGCCATAGGCATTGGCGGCGAAGCTGACGGTGTCGTTGCCCGCGCCCCCGGTCATAGTGTCCACTCCCACGCCGCCGAGGATCAGGTCGTTGCCCGCGCCCCCGTCCAGCACGTCATTGCCGCTGCCGCCGATCAGACGGTCATTGCCGTCCAGGCCCCACAGCGTGTCGTTGCCCATGCCGCCCGTCATAACGTTGTTCAGCGCATTGCCGCTGCCGAAGAAGCTGCCGGTACCCAGCTTCATCAGGTTCTCGACCTGGGCGCCCAGGACATAGCTGCCGGTCCAGGTCCGCACCTCGTCGGTGCCGCCGCCCGCGGCCTCGATCACCTTGTCCGCGGTGGTGTCGACGATATAGACGTCATTGCCCAGTCCGCCGGTCATGCTGTCGGTGCCGGTGCCGCCATCCAGATAGTCCGCTCCGGCATCGCCGCGCAGGCTGTCTACACCCGCGCCGCCATAAAGCGAGTCGTTGCCGTCGCCGCCGAGGATCAGGTCATTGCCATCCATGCCGACGCCGACATCGTTGCCCGCGCCGCCATTAATGGTATCGGCATCGCCTTCGCCATTCAAATAGTCGTTGCCTGCCTCGCCGACCAGAAGGTCGATGCCCGTGCCGCCCCATAGGCTATCGTCGCCGTTGCCGCCGTTCAGAAGATCGTCGCCGGCATCGCCGCGGACGGTGTCCTTGCCGTCGCCGCCCTGCGCGATGTCCTTGCCATCGCCGCCGGAGAGGGTGTCATTGCCGCCCATGCCGTAAAGAAAGTCTCGCCCAGCCAGGCCGCTCAGCACATTGTCCGTGGCTGAGCCTGTCATGCGGTTGTCGAGGGCGTTGCCGGTCCCGTTGGTGGCGGCGCCGTCGTTCAGCAGGACGAGGTTTTCGACATTGGCCCCCAGCGTATGGGTGATCAGCGAACGCACGGTGTCATCGCCACCGGTGGTGGTCTCGACGATCACGGTGCTGGTCGAGCCGATCAGGTATGTGTCGTCACCGTTACCGCCCTCAAGCCGGTCGCCTAGGCCGCCGGTCAGGCTGTCATTGCCATCCTCACCGTAAAGCGTGTCCGATCCGCTGCCGCCGTCGATCTGGTCGTTGCCGGTGCCGCCCCGCAACGTGTCGTTGCCCGCCCCGCCCTCAAGCGTGTCATTGCCCGCTTCGCCGCGGATATTGTCGGCGCGCTTCGAACCGGTGATGACGTTGTTCAGTGCGTTCCCGGTCAGGTTGCTGCCGCCATCCGGTGTCTCGTAATAATATTTGTCATAGGCGTTGTTATCGACGCGCATATTCTCGATATTGGCGCCCAGCGTGTAGTCGTTGCCCAGAAGCACGACGACGGTGTCGGTGCCGCCATTGGCATTCTCGCTGATGACCACGTCATGCGTCTGGTCGCTGCCGACGTTGATATAGGTATCGTTTCCGGTGCCGCCATAGGCGCGGAAGGTCGAGCCGGGGCTATAGTAGCTATCGACGCCGAAGGTAAAGGTGTCGTTGCCGGCATCGCCATAGGCGGTGATGTCGACGTCGATTATGTTCTCAGTCAGGAAGAACTGGTCATTGCCATTGCCGCCCCAGACCTTGGCATCGGCCTCGACGTACAAGATGTCGTCACCGTCCTCGCCATAGGCGGTGCCGTTGGGGCCGTCGATGTCGATCTGGTCGTTGCCGGTGCCGCCATAGATGAGCGCGGTATCAGCATGCGAGGTGATGTGGTCATCGCCCTGGCCGCCATAGACGGTGGCGTCGCCGGTGTCGTTATAGATGCCCTTGTCACCGACCTCGATGGTATCGTTGCCGTCGCCGCCATAGACGATGTCTTCGCCATCACCCGAGATCAGGACATCGTTGCCCGCTCCGCCGTCCAGAATGTCGTCTCCACCCGCCGAGGTGATCGTATCGACAAGGTTGGTGCCGGTGACGTAATAGCTGCTATTGTCCGGGGCCTTCCAGGTATGGACCGAGCCGGTGAGGGTGATGTGGGTCTGTGACATAGTGCGTTCTCCGAATATCTGTGGGCGGGATTGCCCGAAAAGGATATGCGGAGAGTTCTGCGCCCTCAGTGTTGCAGGGCGGTGCCGGGGCGGCGGGGCGTATGTTACAGTTTTGTTTCACGGCTGTTCAACGCCAAAAAAGAATGCCTCGGGCTGTTTGGGTTAAGATTTTTGCGGTCGCTGCAAGCAGGATGCCATGGATATTCGAGTGATATCTTGCCAGCCCGCTTCCTGCCCCGAACCGGCCGTTGGTTTTGGTCCAAGGCGATGCTTTTTTAGACGGATCACCGGTTAGGTCTTGCCGGGCCGCAATTTTCTATTTCAATGCCATTGATGTCTTGGGGCATTCAAGGCATTGCGGCCTCCTCGATGAGCCAGTCGATGAACGAGTTTACTTCGGCGGTCTCCCGTTTTGCTTCCGCACAAATGCAATAATAATTGTGAAGGGCCGGGACACTGAGTTGAAGCGGTTGCACAAGGCGCCCTTCATTGAGATCACGCGCGGAAACTACTTCATCGCTGAGCGCCACGCCAAAGCCATCTCGGGCGGCCTGGAGCACTATGCCAAAGTCGTCGAAGTGCACATCGGACTCCCCGGCATAAGGGATGCCGGCTTCTGCCTGCCAACGCCGCCATTGCGAACCGTCGTCCTCATGCAGCAGTCGATGATAGGCGAGATCGGAGGGTTGGCGGATGGCGTTAGGTCCACGCAGGAGCTGGGGGCTGCAAACCGGGGTCATGCGGATTCCATGCAGCAGGCGCCACCAGAAGCCCGGCCATGGTGGCATGCCATAAACGATCGCGACATCGGTCTTGCGCCAGTCGACATCGTGAAAGCGGCTGGAGGTGAGAACCTTCAACTGAAAATTCGGGCTTTCCTCCATAAAGGTGAAAAGTCGGGTGGCGAGCCAAGTAACGCCATGAACTTGAGGGATAGAGATGGTGAGCGCCCGCTTTGGTGCTCCGCCATATTGGTGCGTCGATAGCTGGCGCACGCCAGTGTGGATCGCCTCCATGGCATTTGCCACCGAGCGCTGGAGCTGGCTTCCGCTTGGCGTCAAGCCCAGGTGCCGGCCGCGTTTTTGAAAGAGATCGACGCCGAGCGCTGCCTGAAGTGCGCGGATTTGCTGGCTGACCGCACCTGGTGTCACATGCAGTTCCGCCGCTGCCGCGCTGACATTGCCGAGCCGCGCGACGCTTTCGAAGACGCGGAAGGCATGAAGGTTTGGTAGCGCCATTGGTTTCTTCCCTTAATTGGCGTTCAACGGATTAGGAAGTCAGGTCGCGGCCGGGCCGTAACTGCTCGACCACGCGATCCGCCAGCGTGCGCAGGACCTGATCGTTTGCCCGGTCGACGGGGCATACGATGTAATATTCCCGGGCCGCGTTGATCGTCGTTGAGAACGGCTGGATGAGTCGTCCTTCGCTCAGATAGTTTCGTGTCAGGACATCCGAGACCAGCGCCACGCCGCGGCCTTGGACGGCAGAGGCGATCGCCTGCGCCACGGAATTCACCCGCACGCGGGTGTTTCCCTCAAGGCTGATGCGCGCGGCGACGGACCATTTTGCCCATTCCCCGCCGTCGTCTTCGTGCAGCAGCGCCACGGCGCTCAGCTTCCTTTCGCGGTTTCGGAGGTCGAGCCGGGGGAACAGCGTCGGCGAGCATACGGCACAGAGCCGGACCTCGCTGAGCGATCGCCAGTATTTCCCGGTGAAAGGCGGATTGTCGTAGACGATCGCTAGGTCGTTATTCTCCCAATCCACCTCCGCGGCGGTGATCGCCTCGTTGATGGTGAGATTGGAAATGCTGTGTGATTGCGCGAAATCGACGATCGTTGCGGTCAGCCAGGCGATTCCGAGCGCGGTAGGCACGGAGACCGAGAGTGATGCAGGTTGGTCGCCGGCGGTTATTTTCCGCGATGCCCGCGTGGCGCTGTCGAGCTGTCCCAGCGATATGGCGACTGCGTGCGAGAAATCTCCACCCGCCTGAGTGAGGGCGACATTTCGGCCCGACTTCTGGAACAGGACGATGCCCGTCACATCGCTCAGCTTCTTGAGCTGCAACGAAATCGCGCTCGGACTGAGGTTAAGTTCCTCCGCGGCAAGCCGCACTCCGCCGAGGCGCGCGGTGGCTTCGAAAGCGGGAAGATATTGCAGGTAGGGAGGAAGGCGGCTCATCTGGATATCCGGCTGATTGTTTACCTTTATAGAACGATATTGGTGATTTTAAATTGATTTTTTCAAACTGTTAAGAGTGTTATCCCATCGACAAACAGGAGCCCTTTTCATGATCTCGGCAACACCGTTCGACTACCCCTATGATGGCAATCTTGATGCGCACACGACGGCGCTTGTTATCATCGACCTCCAAGAAGATTTCCTCTCCACTACGGGTTATTTCGCCCTGCAGGGTTATGATCCCGCGCCGCTTCGCGCGATCCTTCCCGCGGTGAACCAGCTCATTGCCGCCTGCCGCGAGGCGGACATCCAGATCGTCCAAACGCGGCAGGGCTATCGCGCGGACCTTGCCGATATGACCCCTTATGAAAAATGGCGCCGGCAACGGTCCGGCCTCGAGGGAACGACTGCGCTGCTGCGCTCCAGCCCCGGCTTCCAGCTCGTTCCCGAACTCGACGTGCGCCCGCAGGACATCATTGTCGACAAGACCTGCAACAGCGCTTTCACCTACACCGATTTCGAGCATGTCTTGCGCGCGCAGGGCATCACGCATTTGCTGTTTGCCGGTTGCACCACGGATGTCTGCGTCCACACGACGCTGCGCGAAGCCTGCGACCGGAATTTCCAGTGCCTGACAATCGCGGATGCCTGCGCGAGCGGTGATCAATATGCGCATGAGGCTGCCTTGCACATGGTCACTGTCGAGAACGGCATTTTCGGCGCGCTGACCGATACCGAAGCGGTGCTCAAAGGCCTGACAAATCTTGGAAAATTGACGAAATGAGCGAGACCCAGAAATATGTTTCGCTGATGCGCCTCACGCAGAAGGGGCTTGCCGAGCTGACCGACAGTGCCAAACGCCGGAAGATCAGCGAGGATCGCGTGGCCGCTCTCGGGGGTAGATCGATCGCCTTCTACGCCCTGCTCGGGACCTATGATTTCATGCAGATCTTCGAAATGCCGAGCAATGAAGCGATGATGCAATACGTGCTCACGGCGCGCCGCGATGGCCATGTCGAGCCGCTCATCCTTCCGGCCTTTGATACCGAGATATACGGCCAGATCCTCAACGCGGTGGGCTAGCCAAATGGTTTAGTTTTTCTGCGTCTTTGTGGCGAAAACATTTAGCTTGTCTGCAAAACGCCTTCATATACGACTTCACAAAACGTCAATGTAAAAAGCCAAAAAAGGGAACACGCCATGACGAACGTAATACTGGGAATGAAAACGTCTCTTTTGGTGGGCGCAATGCTCACAAACCTGCTCGGCGCAGGCACTGCACTTTCCGCCGACCAGAAGCCGGATTTCGTATCGGGCGGCGTCCTGAAAGTCTGCACCAGCGGAGAATTCCCGCCGATGGAATATTATGAAAATCCGGGCGATAAGGATCTCGTCGGCTTCGAGATCGATGTCGTCGACGCGATCGCCAAGGCTTGGGGCGCGAAGGCGGAATATGTCGTCGGCGACTTCAAGGGCTTGCTGCCGTCGCTCGATTCCAAGCGCTGCGACCTGGTCGCCAGCGGCATCCTGATCACGCCGCCCCGCCTCGAAAAATACGACGGCATTCCGTATTTCGGGTCGCACATAGTGATGGTCACCTCCTCGAGCGACGCGGAGACGAAAGTGCCTGCCGATGTCAGCGGCAAGGTGATGGCGATCGAAGCCGGCACCTCCTACGAAAAGATGATTGCCGATCTCAATGCCGAGCTGGTAGCTGCCGGCAAAGAGCCGATCCAGGCACAGACATATCCCTCCGCCTCGGGCGTGATCGAGCAGATCCTCGTCGGCCGCGCCACCGCGACGATCACGCAGGATACGACGGCCGCTTATCGCATGCTTCAGGTGCCGGGCCGGCTTGGCATTCCCTTTACCTACGAGCAAAGCGAAAGCTACGGCATCTACCTGCGCAAGAGCGATGGCGACCGACAGATGCTGAAGGACGCGATCGAGGCCCTGCAGGCGAGCGGCGAGATGAAAACGCTGCTCCAGAAATGGAAGCTGCCGGAAACCGCGACCGACGTTTCCCACGACGTCAACTGACGATAGGCGGTCTAAGTTGTTCCAGCTCGACCTCTTCCTCCAGGCGATCTTCAGTGCCCCCCTTTTCAAGGGGGCACTCCTGACGATCGGTCTGTCGCTTTGCGTCATGGCCGTGTCCCTCGTGCTCGGCATGGGGCTCGGTTCCATGGCGGGCTCGCCGCGGCGCTCTGTCCGGTGGCTGGTGACGCTCTATGTCTGGCTGTTCCGCGGCGCACCCGCACTGCTCGTGCTGCTCTTCGTGTGGAATGGCCTGCCGCAGATCACCGAAATCTTTCGCGCCGGTTGGTTCACGCCCTTCGTCGCGGCCTTCCTGGCGTTGTCACTGATTCAGATCGCCTATCTGGCGGAAATCCTGCGCAGCGCCTTTGCCGCCGTGGGGCGTGGGCAGCAGGAGGGGGCGGCCGCGCTCGGCATGCACCGCTGGCAAATTTTTCTGGTCATCACCCTGCCGCAGGCGCTCAGGATCGCGGTTCCTTCGTTGATGAACGAGTTCATCTCGCTATTGAAAACCACGTCGCTGGCGACCGTGATCTCGCTGAAGGAACTGATGACCGTCTCGCAGTTCGCGATCGCCACCAGCTTCCGGTTCCTCGAGTGGTATGGCGCAGCCCTCGTCTACTACCTCGTCATCGTCTCGGTGCTTACGCTCGCCCAGAATCGCATCGAATATGTGCTTTCGCGCGGCTATCGCTGATCGCCGCAAACCCACGGGTCGGATATGAACACGCAAACCGCAATTCAAGTTGCCGGCGTCAGTAAATGGTACGGCGCCTTCCAGGTCCTCAAGGGCATCGATCTTACCGTGCGCAAGGGTGAGCGCATCGTCATCTGCGGGCCGTCCGGATCTGGCAAGTCGACGCTGATCCGCTGCATGAACCGTCTGGAAGTGCACCAGGAAGGTTCGATCGTCGTCAACGGCATCGAACTCACCAACCAGCTCAAGCGCATTGATCGCGTTCGAAGCGACGTTGGCATGGTCTTCCAGCACTTCAACCTCTTCCCGCATCTGACAGTTCTGGAGAACTGCACGGTCGCCCAGCGCTGGGTGCGCAGGCTGCCGAAAAAGCAGGCGACCGAGATCGCCATGAAATACCTGGAACGGGTGCACATTCCGGAAAAGGCCGATAAATATCCTGGCCAGCTTTCCGGCGGCCAGCAGCAGCGCGTCGCTATCGCGCGCGCCCTTTGCATGAACCCCAGCATCATGCTGTTCGACGAGCCCACGTCGGCGCTTGATCCTGAAATGGTCAAAGAGGTCCTGGACACGATGATTTCGCTCGCCGCCGATGGCATAACGATGGTCTGCGTCACGCACGAGATGAATTTCGCGCGTGAGGTCGCCAGCGAAGTGGTTTTCATGGATGGCGGCCAGATCATTGAGCGCAACCAGCCTGATATCCTGTTTTCCGCGCCGACGCACGAGCGCACGAAGCGCTTCCTCGGCAAGCTGCTGCATTGAGCGAGGCTATCTTGAACAATACGGGTTGGTTTTCAAAGGAAGCGATCTCTGATCGGTTGACCCGGATCTGCGAGCCACATGTCCATAAATTCTTCCGGGCCAACATGTTTCACGTCGTCGGCAAGGATGCCGACCTCGTCATTGATTTCGGCATGGGCCTCGTCAACCTAAGAAGCGAGTTGCATATCCCTCCAGGCAAACCCGTGCTTGCAGTGGCGACCCACGTTCATGTCGATCATGTCGGCTCGTTCCACGAATTCGAGACCCGGCTGGGTCACCTGGCTGAGGCCGAGGCCTTCGAACTCATGCGGGATGCTGACACACTCGCCGACCATTTTCGCACCCAGCCGGGTGCCCTGACTGCGGCGGTGCCCACAGGCATCAAGCCGGACGCCTACAAAATCTCACCGGCAGCGCTCACCACGATCCTGGTGGAAAACGACGTCATCGACATCGGCGACGCGTGTTACACGGTTCTGCATCTTCCCGGCCATTCTCCAGGTTCCATTGGTCTGCTCGACCAGACGACGGGTGAGTTCTTTAGCGGGGACGCCATATACCAAGGTGGCCTTGTGGATGATTTGCCGGGATGCAACGTCGAAAGCTATAAAGGCACAATGAAGCGCTTGGCAGAGCTTGACGTCGAAGTCGTTCATGGCGGACACGGAACGAGGTTTGGTAAAGACCGGCTGCGCGAGATCGCCGTGAGCTACTTGCATTCGAAAGGATGCTGAAAAGCGGTCGGATGACCGCTTTCGCCACTTCAAGAGCGGCAGTCCGGAGACGGCCCAAACTAGACTTTCTCGACAGCCCAAATTTTTGGGAGGTTTATAAATTCCTCGCGAAGGGAAACTAGGCCGACGGTTCGGTTCCTTTCATGGGATGGCCCGCCCTTCCGAGAACATCGAGTATGATGTCTCGTCATTGAAAGAAGGAAAGAACAGCTCCAGCGTTGTCGGAGTTGATGACAAAGGTGCGGTGATTGTCCGCCGAACGATGAGACGCCAGACTCTCTGACTATGACCCCTTTGCCGGAGGTTTCGCGCGTTGTTGCGGCGAGAAATGAGACGTCTATTGCGTCCGGCTTATTCTCCGTTATTCATATACAAACTATCTCCCCATACGTGCAGAGCGACGATGTTTCACGAACCCGATAGTTCAGCGGAGTTAACCGATCTAGTCCACGGGAAAAACTCGAGCCGAGAATGCCATCCGCTCCCTGAGTGCGATATGGTTTCGAACTCTGACCGATAAAGAAATGGATCATCCGAGCTTTAGATCGTTTAACAGATTGCGGAAATAGCGCTAATTTTTCTACCGATCCTCGCTAGACGGTTCGAAGACGAGCGGGGATGAGGCTTTTTCAGCGGCCTTTTCGGTCCTTTTGTCGTCATCCGCCGTGTCTCGGCGGATTGCGGGCGCGATTATGCCGTCGTCAGCAGCTTTGGCAGCCTCACCAGATTATAAGCCGTCGCTGTCAGGGTGAACATCCAACCGACGCGATCCTTTCCGCGATGGCGGGTCTTGCGCATTCCGCCGCTGGTCTTGGCCCAGCCGAATACCTCTTCGATGCGTTTTCGGATGCGCTGACTGACAGCGTAGCCGGGGTGATGGGTGGTACGACCATCGATGGCTGAGCGTCGGTTCGCCGTGTTCTGAGCAACGTGTGGCGTCACCTTGATATCCCGCAAGGCGGCAACGAAGTCTGCCGTATCGTAGGCTTTGTCTGCAGCCAATGTGATGCGATGACGACCATCCATGCGGCCCACCATATCCAGTGCAGCCTCGCGCTCTGCGGTTCCTGTCGCATGGGTCAGCGTGGCGTCGACAACCAGCCCGTTGCGGTTTTCCAGGGTGACGTGGCCCATGTGGCAAAGCTTGGCCGCCTGCCCACGGGCCTTCTTGTAAAGCCTGGCATCCGGGTCGGTGGTCGACGCGTGAGTTGCGTTGCTGCGCTTCTCGCCGTGGAAATCCCGCTCAGGGTTGCGTGCCGTAGCCTTTGCGGGCTTGTTCGCGTCAGCGCCGGAGCCGTTGTTGTCATCACCGTCACCATCAGTCTCGTCCTTGGGCTTGAAGCTCTTCATGCTGGCCCAGGCTTCGATCAAGGTGCCGTCCACCGAGAAGTGCTCGTCTGACAAGAGAGCCTTAACTCGCGGCTGGCTCAGCAATGCGGCCAGGAACTTGGCGGCGATGTCGCCAGCCAGGAGCCGCTCACGGTTCTTGGTGAACACGGTGACGTCCCAGATCGGCGCGTCCATCGACAAGCCGACGAACTATCGGAACAACAGATTGTAGTCCATCTGCTCCATGAGCTGGCGCTCCGAGCGGATCGTGTAGAAAGCCTGCAACAACAGGGCGCGCAGAAGCTTCTCCGGCGGGATCGACGGGCGGCCGATCGCTGAATACATCGCCTCGAAATCAGGCGACAGAACTTCCAGTGCCTCGTCGACAATCGCGCGGATTGCCCGCAGCGGATGGCTTGTCGGAACGCGTGCTTCGCAGCTCACATAAGAAAACAGACCCGCCGTCTGGATATCACTGCCCCGCATGTCCTGCTCCTGCCGGCCAATCACTCGGGCATGGAATCACGCCAGTCCGCTCGCAGCAAGCGCCTTTTTCCGCATCCTGTTAAAAGTGAGTAATTTGGCGGGGATGAGGGAACCGACCATCAGCCACAAAAACCACCGCCTTTCCTATGGTGTGCGACGTAAAAGACCGACGCGGCGACTTACGTACCGGCTTCCAGATGCGCCCCTTCAAAGGTCCTAATCATCGCAAGAATTGCCGCCGCATCAGACATCAGGCAGGCAGCCGTCGCGAGCGCATCTGCCATGGCCGCCGATGGCGCCGAGATCGTAACGGACTGCCAGGTCGCCGGCGCGGGCATCCCGGTCGTGGGATCGAGGATATGGCCGTCCTTTCCAGCCTGGTCGAAGGTCGTGCCAAGGGGGGAGGACGTGGCGAGCGCGCGCTGGCGCAGCGCAACGCGCTTGCCGGTCTTCAGCCGCACCGGCCAGTCGCCGCCCTCCGGCTTGCCGCCGAGCGCGCGCAATTCGCCGGTGTCAATCAGGATGTCGGTCAGCCCTTCGGTTTCCAGCAACGCGGCGATCCGGTCGGCAACATAGCCCTGACCGATCCCGTTCAGCGTCAGCGCCATGCCGGGCCGCAGGGCAATCGCGGCCGCGTCGAGCTCAACCTTGCCACATCCGGTCTTGCTCAGCGCGTCTTCGATGGCGCGTGCGTCGGGCCGCCCGCCGCGGGGGGCGGATTCGGCCCAGAGCGCCCACAGCGGCTGCACGGTCGGATCGAACCGCCCACCGCTCGCTCGATGCATGGCACCGGCCAGCGAAAAGCATTCCAACAGCTCGAAGGGCGGCTCGGCGAGGTATCACTCGCGGTTCAGCCGCGAAAGCGCGCTCTGCGGGCGGTACAGGCTAAGAAGGTTTTCCAGCCGGTCGATCTCCCCCATGACGCGGGCGGCGATGGCCTCGGCATCGGGGTGGTCAAGGCGGATCGAGGCGCGCGCGCCCATAGCCTGCCCGGTCCAAAGGTGCGCGGTTCTCCCATTGGCCTGGGCGGCGACGGGCAGGGCGGCCAGAGCGGCGGAAATCGCGATCAGGCGGCGGCGGGTCATCATCAAGGTTCAATCTCCGGCGGGGTGGGAAAGAGTGTGCAAACGCGAGCGGTAATCCTCGTCGTTGGCGCCAGGGTCGGCGCCGGCCTCGACCGGCGCGAGAACCATGTCATCGGTCATATCGGCGAGCACCAGTACGTGGCCGCCTTCGGCAAGGGAGAAGGCCTCGGCGCGCTCCCGGCTGGAAAAGGACGGTTTCCGGTGCGCCCATGCCGCCCTGGCGGGCAGATCCGACGACGTAGAAGGCGTTACTGGCGAGGATCCAGTTGCCGTTCCCCGGCCGCTCCCAGGTGGCGCCGACCGCGCCCATACTGCACCGTCCGACGGCGATTCACAAAGGAAAAACCTTGCTAACCGGGCCGTTCCACATATGAGTCAGAGCCCCGTTACCAAGCCGATTGACAATGAATGAGGACGAACCGACCGTGTTCTGAAACCCGCAAATGCCCGCCATGTCTATAAGTCCCCGATTCGCAGTCCGAATGGCCGCTCAGAAGTGACGGACGCGTACACAGGCGCCCGTAGATCAAGACTTTCACTGCAGCAATTCTGAGAAGTAGGGCCAAAAATTGCTGCTATTATAAACAGTTGCCTTTTTAAACAGCGTGCTGCACCATGCGCTTGGCGCTATCGGGGGTAGAGAACGCATGGGACAGCTTACGACAGGTGAACGCGAGTTCGCATCGGTCATACTAGTGGTTCTGATGATCCTCGGCATCGCGATGGCGGTCGCCGGCCGGTTTGATCCGATGGGCGTCCACGGCGGCATGGTCTTCCTGTATTCAGGAGGGTTGTTCTGGTGGATACTGACCTCCTTCTTCGGCAAGGAGCCGGATGCGGTTCGGTTCTCCAGCTATTATGACGATCCCATCAAGGTCGGCGTTGCCCTCACTTTGTTCTGGGCCGTTTTCGGGATGTTCTTCGGGGTCTGGGCAGCAGCTCAGCTTGCTTGGCCGAGCCTCAACTTCGACACCGCCTGGTCGAGCTTCGGCCGTATACGTCCGGTCCACACGACGGGGGTTATTTTCGGCTTCGGCGGCAACGCGCTGATCGCCACCTCCTTCCATGTTGTACAACGGACGTCGCGCGCCAGACTTGCCGATCAGTTGTCGCCTTGGTTCGTCGTTTTCGGCTACAATCTCTTTTGTCTGATCGCGGTCAGCGGCTACTTCATGGGTGTTACCCAATCGAAGGAATACGCCGAAGCGGAATGGTACGCCGACATCTGGCTCGTTGTCGTTTGGGTTGCCTATTTTGTGCTCTTTGTTCGCACGCTGGCACGGCGCAAGGAACCTCACATCTACGTCGCCAACTGGTACTATCTCGCTTTTATCATCGTCGTCGCCATCCTTCACATCGTCAACAATCTCGCAGTGCCCGCCTCCTTCGGACATGCAAAGAGCTACACGGTATGGTCAGGGGTCCAGGATGCGATGGTACAGTGGTGGTACGGGCACAATGCGGTGGCGTTCTTCCTGACGGCAGGCTTTCTGGGGATGCTATATTACTACCTCCCAATCCGCGCCCAGCGTCCGATCTTCTCCTATCGGCTGTCCATCCTCAGCTTCTGGGGCATCACCTTTTTCTACATGTGGGCAGGTTCCCACCATCTCCATTACACCGCGCTACCCCTTTGGGTGCAGAACCTCGGAATGACCTTCTCGGTGATGCTGCTCGTTCCGTCCTGGGCATCGGCCGGAAACGCCTTGCTGACCTTGAACGGGGCCTGGCACCGGGTTCGCGACGACGCCACGCTCCGCTTCATCATGATGGCGGCGTTCTTCTACGGGCTGTCGACATTCGAAGGCTCCTTCATGGCGATCCGAGCGGTCAACTCACTGTCCCACTATACCGACTGGACAGTGGGGCACGTCCACGCTGGTGCGCTCGGCTGGGTCGCCATGATTACCTTCGGATCGTTCTACACGCTCGTTCCATCGATCTGGAAACGCGAGCGGATGTATTCTTCGACGCTTGTCGAAGTGCACTTCTGGTTGGCTCTCATCGGCACACTGATCTACGTCTTCGCCATGTGGAACTCCGGGATTATCCAGGGCCTGATGTGGCGCACGTATTCGCCCGACAACACCCTCGTCTACTCCTTCGTCGACAGCCTGCTGGCAATGTATCCCTACTACATCGCCCGCGCCTTCGGAGGGCTGCTATTTCTCCTCGGCGCAATCGTGGCCAGCTACAACATCTGGATGACCGTCCGGACGGTTCCCGCCACCGTAACTGCAACCTCCGACGCTCCGTTGCCCTCGGGCATCTACGGTGCGGCACCTTCTCCGGCGGAGTGAGATAATGGGTGAGCGTCTGCACGGAAAACTGGAACGCACCGCAGTCGGTTTCATGCTGGCTATCGTCGTGGCCGGGAGCGTTGGCGGCATCGTTGAAATCGCCCCGCTCTTCACCATCCACGAGACGGTTGAAGATGCGCCCGACATGAGGCTCTACACCCCTCTCGAAACGGCGGGCCGCGACATCTACGTCCGGGAAGGCTGTTATGCGTGCCATAGCCAGATGATCAGGACGTTGCGTGACGAGGTGGAGCGATACGGCCCATATTCGCTTGCAGTTGAATCCAAGTACGACCATCCAATGTTGTGGGGGTCGAAGCGCACGGGTCCCGATCTGGCGCGCATCGGCGGCAAGTACTCCGACCTCTGGCACGTGGCCCATCTGATCAATCCTCGTGATGTCGTTCCCGAATCCAACATGCCGTCCTACCGCTGGCTGGCGACGACCCAGCTCGAGCTGTCCGATCTTGGCGGCCATCTCGCGGCGTTGAGAGCTGTCGGGGTTCCATACACGGACGAGATGATCGCCAGTGCGGCCGCGGACGCATACGGCCAGTCCAATCCGGACAGCGACCAGTCCTCCGGCGTCACGGAACGCTATGGCGACGCGACGGAGGTATCGGCGTTCGACGGCGTCAAGAACACCGTCACCGAAATGGACGCCCTGGTCGCTTATCTCCAGGTCGTGGGCCGTCTGACGAAAGCGGCCTACGAAAACACCGCGGCACCCGAGCAGATGCCGGACCCCAACAACTGAGCGCGAAGGGGATTGAAATGGACTTGACCCACGAGACCATGTTGGAACTCTCCAAGGTGTGGGGACTGCTGTATCTCATCCTGTTTTCGATCGGTGTGGTCGTCTACACGTTCTGGCCCTCCAACCGGACGCGCTTCAACCGGGCGGAAACGGAGATATTCGACAAGGACGACACCCCATGGCGATAGAGGAAACCGAAACCGACCAGGTCACCGGCCGCCGGACGACGGGACACATCTGGAACGGCATCAAGGAACTGGACACGCCGATCCCGCGCGGCATCCTCATATTCCTCATCGTCACCCATCTGTTTGCCGCCCTTTGGTGGGTACTTCATCCTGCCTGGCCGCTCGGAACGACCTATACCAAAGGCCTGATCGGCGGCGACCAGAAACAGACGGTGGAGCGCAAGATCGTCGAAGCAGTCGCCTCCCGCGTTCCGTGGACCGAACGGATCGAGAAGGACTCTTTTGATCAGATCAGAGCCGATGGTGAGTTGATGGCGAAGGTCAACTCGAGCGGCCACCAGTTGTTCGGAGACAACTGTGCTGCCTGTCATGGCCGGGACGCAAAAGGCGGAAAGAACTATCCCGATCTGACCGACGACGACTGGCTCTGGGGCGGCGAACCGGAACGGATCGTCGAGACGATGACGGTGGGCGTCAATTCCCGGCACTCGAACAGCCGGGTCTCGCAGATGCCTGCGTTTGGAGCGGACGAGATGCTCGACCGAAAACAGGTGACCGATGTCGCGGCCTATGTTTACTCCCTGAGCAGCCAGGAGGCTTTAGACGGCGAAGGCCTCGGCGATATTGATGCTGGTCATCAGGTCTTCCTGGCAAGCTGCGCTTCCTGTCACGGTGAAAATGCCAAGGGCAAGGCCGACCTCGGCGCACCCAACCTGACGGACGGCCGCTGGATTTACGGTGGAACCATGAGCCGGATTATCGAAACGGTACATGGCGGTCGGCAGGGCCACATGCCCACCTGGGACGAACGCCTGACGCCCGCGGAAATCAAAATCGTCGCGCTTTATGTCAGCGGACTGGGCAGGCAGCAGCCATGATCTCGGCAAGCAGGCCGTCGGCGAGAACCGTCATATGGCTGTTGGTCGGTCTGGTCAGCGTGACCTTCGTCGGTGCCAACGCGCATCTCGTCTACGTCGCGATCGCAAGCCAGCCGGCCTGCGTCGAACATATCAAGGAAAAGGGCCAGCAGCCCATGGAGTTCAGGGCCGCCGCGGCCGCTTGCTGAACGAAGGAGATGGATCAGATGCCGCAGGATGACAACTCCGCCCGTTATCTGAGCGAGGTATCCGGGATCGAGGAGACGATGAACCCGAAGCGGCAGCGGCATCTACCCGTCACCGCTCCTTTCGACTGGCTCCGTCTAGGCTGGCGTGACGTGCTCACCCAACCATTTTCAAGCCTGGTCTATGGCTTCGTCGTCTTCGTCCTCGCCTCGTCCGCTATAGTGACCCTGTACCGATCCGGCCTCGACTACCTGATCTTTCCCGTGATGGCGGGATTGCTGATCGTCGCGCCGTTCTTTGCCGCCGGGCTCTATGCCAAAAGTCGGACCGTGGCAGAGGGCGGGCGCATCACGCTTCATGACATGATTGGCGTGCGCCCGCTCGCGGGAAAGCAGGTGTTCTTTACGGGGATGGTGCTCTGCATGCTGATGCTGGTCTGGATGCGGGCTGCGGTGATCATTTACGCGCTATTCTTCGGCGTGAACCCGTTTCCAGGTCTCGACGGCATAGTCAGCCTGTTGCTGACCACGCCTGAGGGATGGGGCATGCTCGTCGTGGGCTTTGCAGTGGGAGCACTGTTCGCAGGATTCGCCTTCGCCATCGGTGTCTTCTCGATACCGATGCTCCTCGACCAACGGGTGGACGCGTTCACGGCGATGGGCGTCAGTACCGCGATGGTCTGGAACAATCTGCGGCCGACGCTCGTCTGGGGAGCGATCGTCATGGTCCTGTTCGTCGCCAGCGTGTTGACGGGATTTGTCGGCCTGATCGTCGTCTTTCCACTGCTCGGGCACGCCACCTGGCATGCCTACACGGCGGTGAGGTAGCGGCTGATGACCTGCTGCGCGCCCACGGACCTGACGCACGGCCACGACCCCAGACAGCGGAGCCCGGGGATCGACGAGGTCATGCTCGGCAGCCGCGACCTCGGCAATGGTCTCCGTCAGGTCGCGTTGTCGGTTCCCGACATGCGGTGCGGCGCGTGCATGATCCAGTTGGAGACGACCCTCGGCAGATTGCCTGACGTTCGCTCCGTGCGCGCCAACCTGACGACCAAGCGGGTGACCATCAACTGGCAGGCGGACAACGGCAATCCGCCGGACTTCGCCGCGTCGATCGGAGCGATCGGATATACGGCCGTCTTGCCGACGGACGCTGTCGACCAACCCGGAGAGGAGATGTCCGGACTGTTGCGTGCCCTGGCGGTCGCGGGCTTTTGCTCGATGAACATCATGATTCTGTCCGTCTCCGTCTGGTCGGGCGCAGACCCGTCGACGCGACAAGCGCTTCACATGATGTCCGCCGCGCTCGCGCTGCCTGCCGTGATTTACTCGGGCGCAACATTCTACCGCTCGGCTTGGAGGGCGCTCGCACACGGCCGGGTCAACATGGATGTCCCGATCAGCATCGGCGTCCTGCTCTCGTTCGGTCTGAGCCTATACGACACGTTCATCGAGGGGCGGCAGGCCTACTTCGAGGCCAGCACATCGCTCCTGTTCGTCCTGCTTGTCGGCCGCACGCTCGATGAGATGATGCGCAAGCGGGCGCGATCGGCGGCGGCGTCCCTTGCCGATATGATGCCAAAGGGCGCAAATATCGTACGGGAAGATGGCCGGATTGACTATGTTCCGCTGAACGAGATCCGCCCCGGCACACGCACTCTGATTGCAGCCGGCGACAGAGTTCCGGCCGATGGGACCATCCTTTCCGGCATCTCTGAACTGGACCGGTCCATGCTCACCGGAGAAAGCCGCTGGGAGCGTGTCGCACCCGGCGCACAGGTCCGCGCCGGGGATTTGAACATCGGCCGTCCGCTGATGGTCGAGGCCACGGTCGCCCCGGAGGATTCCACGCTCGCCGAGTTGCACCGGATGCTGGAAGCCGTCGAGGACGGCCGCTCCGAATATCGGATGCTGATCGACAGGGCCGCACGCCTTTACGCCCCTGTCGTCCACGGACTGTCGGTGCTTGCGTTTCTCGCATGGTTCGCGTTCACACGGGACGTCCACCTGTCCCTGACGATTGCGATCTCGGTATTGATCATCGCCTGCCCCTGCGCGCTTGGACTGGCTGTTCCCATGGTGCAGGTCGTCGCGGCCCGCAGGCTGTTCAGGCACGGCGTCGTAGCACGGGACGGGTCGGCGTTGGAACGTCTGGCGGAAATCGACACCGTCGTGTTCGACAAGACCGGGACGCTGACGCAGTACGATCCAGTGCTGGCGACGGTAACGTCGAAAGGACCGTTGGAGTTGTCGCTCGCGGTGTCGTTGGCGAGGTTCTCGAACCATCCGATGTCAAAGGCGATCGTCGACAACGCGTCGCGTGGCAACGGGGAGATCCTGTCACTCGAGGATATCCGGGAGGTGCCCGGACATGGTCTCGAAGCATCCTTCCGCGGTGAGCGCTACCTGCTTGGCCGGGCCGCGTGGGCAACGGGCGGAGACACGCCTGCTCCAACCGCACCCTCCACGGTCGTACTCACCAAAGGCGGCGAGGTGCTGGCTTCCTTCCTCTTTGGAGAACGGGTCCGGGCCGGGTCGGCAAAGGCAGTGCGGTTCCTCAAGGATCGCGGTGTTGCCGTCCAGATGCTGACAGGCGATGTCCCGGAGGCAGCCAATGCCGTGGCGCGTGAGCTCGGGATCGACGACGTGAAGGCAACTGCGCTTCCCAAGGACAAGGCCGGGATCATCGAAGCGCTGCGGGATCGCGGACGCAAGGTGATGATGATTGGTGACGGGATAAACGACGCTGTCGCGCTGAAAACCGCGCATGTCTCAATGGCCCCGGCATCCGGCAGCGACATTGGCTGTAGCGCCGCCGATTTCATTCTGCTCAACAGCGACATGGATGGAATAAGAATCGCGCTGACGACGGCCGGGCGTGCCGCCGCGCTGATCCGCCAGAACGTCGCTCTCGCCATCGTCTACAACGTGGTCAGCATACCCCTTGCGCTATCAGGCTATGCGAGCCCCCTCATCGCAGCGGTGGCAATGTCAACGTCGTCTGTCCTGGTCGTCGCCAACGCGGTAAGGCTCGATATGGATGCGGATGTGCTATCTTGGCGGCGAAGGCCGACAGCCAGCCTGGCGGGAGCGGCCCAATGAGCACATTGTCGTTTTTGATACCCATAGCCGTACTAATGGGGATGGCGGGACTAGGCGCTTTTCTATGGTCGCTTCGCAACGGCCAGTACGAGGACATGGACGGTGCGGCGGAGCGCATACTCTACGAACACGACGATAAGCCGCTGGGCGGCGACCCGCACTGAAGGAGGTCCGAATGGACGACGTTGAGAGCCAGTCTCCGATACCAGAACATGACGCCAGTCCGTCCTCACAAAGCCGTACTCTCGATCCCTCGGAGTCCGTGACGGGGGTCGGACTTGCCTTCGGTATCGTGGGAGCCATAATAGGTGTCGTTGCGACATTGATCATCGCTGATGCGTCCAGAGTTGTCGAATGGGTAACTTGCAGCCTGATCGGAGCTTTGGCGGGAGGGTCCGCGGGTGTAGTCGTCGGCGGGCTGGTCGGAGCGATCTTTGGGGTACTTAGGGGAGTGACGGTTCCTGCCGTTCGTGATCCCAACCGGTAGAGGAACCGCTTCGCTGTTTCCGATTGCTGCTCTCGCAACGTATCAGCTTCGATAGAGGATGATTGTGCAAAGTTTGAGCCCACTTTTGACGGCGGGACGACAGTTGCACCCGGCAGAAGCAGGAGGAAAAAACGATGGAAGAGACAGGCTATTGGCTCTCCATGGATAAGGCACCGAAAGACGGTAGCCGGATCTTGGTAACGATCCGCCCGTCCGAACAGGGGCCGGTGTTGCGCGCCAGCATGGCGGGGGTGCGATTTTACGCCCACATCGGCCCGTCGCCTCGATGAGAAGCATGTCGACGCCTCCGCTTCCTGTGCGCTTCCGACCTATCATCCCGATCCAAGTCTTGACCCCGCGTGCATGGTGTCACCTTACCCTCATAAGACGTGGCGGTTCAGGACTCGGTATGAAGATGCTTCCCTTCCCATATAAGATTTGCCACATGGGAGCGACCGATGGCGAAAATGCTTTTCTGCGTAAATGCCAACCGATACGTAGGAGGTCCCTTGACTGGCGGTCTGGCCTATCCGATCAGTTAAACCCAAGAACTAAGCGCGGGACCTGATGCCTTTTTATCTTGTGACCCACACCAGCCTTATCGAAGCTGACAACGAGACGCATGCCGCTGAAAAGGCAGTTGATCTTATCAGAGGCGATGCACCGCTAATGTTTAGCATCAAATCCGACGAGGAAACCATCAAGCGCATTACCGTAGCTGGGAAACCGGCCGATACAGACACGCATTCCGTAGAAGACTGTGGCAGCTTTTCAGAACCGGCACTTCAACCTTCTTCCGATATTCCAGAAAAGGCCGAAAATGCTTCTGGAGAAGTAAGGCGGCCGATCCGAAAAAACGGCCCCCTGTTGCAGTTAAGCCTGACGATAGGAGTGGTGGTCCTCCTGGTGGTTGTGTTTTTCACAGCTTGACCGCAACAGACGTTGGGGGCGAACTCGACGTCAGGAAAGGGAGCACGAGGAATTGTATGAAATGGCGGCGTAACCAGTCATAGAGCGCACCGACGAACGCCGTGGCGGCCGAACCATTTGATCACAGCGCGTTCCCAGATCGACGGGTCACCGCAAAAAGCCGTCGCGGCCGAACTCCTCCCACCCGGCCAATGTCGAGCTTGGCTCGTTTGAGGTCGAAAGTGATATCGGCTCAGCATTCGAACGCTTTCAACGATCGGGTCAGCTTTGCCTTGAAGGCTGCCCGCCGTCGGTTCTCGCCTTCCTTGGGAGGGATAGGAAAGCGTCATTGCGGAAAAGGCTCCCATAGGTGACAACCGGGAGCGTTTTCTGTTTTTGATACTACGCCCCGGCCGCGCTCCCTCCTAATGCTCCCCACGTCTTGCAGCCCTCATGGCTGCACCGATGCTCGAAATGCATTGGAGCCGTTAGTGCCATGCTCGTTGGTTCAACCGGCATCTTGAGATGGCGGACATACTCGCTCTTGTCCTTCATCACGACGAACAGGTCGTCCTCAGGGCTGTGGAACTGGCTTTGGATGCGGGGGTGGCGACCAAGACGCATGTGCTGAACCTGCTGCATCGGCTGATCGACGGCAAGACAATCGATGGTCCCGACATCGATAGGCCACAGGCGCTGACCTTGCTGCGTGAACCCAAGGCCAACGTCGAACGCTATGATGGTGGCCTACGCGCCCGGATCGCAGGAGGTCGCCATGCGTCATGATCCTGCCAGTGCCGCCGTCGTCATCATGCTGCGTAGCCTGAAGATGTATGGCATGGCCCAAGCCGTCACAGACCTGATCGAGCAAGGGGCTCCTGCCTTTGATGCGGCCGTGCCCATCCTGTCACAGTTGCTGAAGGCCGAGATGGCCGAGCGCGAGGTCCGCTCCATCGCCTATCACATGAAGGCCGCTCGCTTTCCTGCGTACAAAGACATCTCCGGCTTCGACTTCGCTGACAGCGAAATCACCGAGGCTACCGTGCGCCAACTGCACCGATGCGAGTTTATGGATGGGGCGCAGAACGTTGTCCTAATCGGTGGCCCTGGCACTGGAAAAACGCATGTCGCGACCGCTCTTGGAATCCAAGCCATCGAGCATCACCGCCGAAAGGTCCGCTTCTTCTCGACCATCGAACTGTTCAATGCGCTCGAGCAGGAGAAGGCCAAAGGCAAGGCGGGCCAGATCGCGGAGACCTTGGTCCGCCTCGATCTGCTCATCCTGGACGGGTTGGGATACCTGCCGTTCAGCGCCTCAGGCGGCGCACTACTCTTCCACCTTCTGAGCAAGCTCTACGAGCGCACCAGCGTCATCATCACAACCAATCTCAGCTTCAGCGAGTGGGCAACCGTCTTCGGCGACGCCAAGATGACGACCGCTCTGCTCGATCGTCTGACCCATCGTTGCCACATCCTGGAAACCGGGAACGACAGCTTCCGCTTCACTCCTGTCGCGCGACGATAGGATAGACGGATATCTCCTTGATTGCCGCAGCGCACGCTACATAGAGCGTCACTGCTGTCACTATCTGACAGCAAGGCTAACTGATATAATCGGAACATGTCACGTTCTGAACGCCTTTTCGATCTTCTGCAGGTCTTGCGCCAGCACCGTCGCCCCGTCAGCGGGATGGTCTTGGCTGAGCAAACCGGTGTCAGCATCCGCACACTTTATCGCGACATTGCCAGCCTTCAATCGATGGGGGCGATGGTGGATGGGGAGCCAGGAATTGGATATGTCCTGAAGCCCGGTTTCATGCTTCCCCCGTTGATGTTTACGCCAGAGGAAATCGAAGCGATTGTGCTTGGATCACGATGGGTCGCTGAACGGACGGATAGCGGCCTGGGCAATGCAGCCCGTAGCGCGTTGACCCGCATAGCGTCGGTTTTACCATCCGATCTCCGAGATGACCTTGAGGCATCTACTTTGGTAATAGGCCCCAGCACAGCAATTCCTACCGATACCGTCGATGTGGGCTTGTTGCGCAAGGCCATTCGGGCTGAACGAAAGCTGACGCTCATCTATCGCGATGCGACCGGCACAGCATCCGAACGGATTATCTGGCCATTTGCTCTTTCCTTCTTTGACGCCGTACGGATGCTGCTGGGCTGGTGCGAAATGCGCCAGGGTTTCCGGCATTTTCGCACAGATCGGATTGTTTCGGCTCAAATGAGCGAGACGCGCTATCCTGAGCGTCGACAGGCCCTTTTCAGAAAATGGCGCGAAGCCGAGGGCATTACCAAAAGATTCGATTGATCATGGTAATACTGCCATAAACTGACAGTATGGTTTGCTAAAACCGCTTTAGTCCAATTCCGGACCGGAGCTTAAAGATGACCAATTCCAATAGCCTTCTCCTCTATGTCGCTGATGTCCCCAATAGCGTTCAGTTTTATTCTAATCTGCTGGGCCGCGCGCCAGTGGAAGCGAGCCCGACTTTCGCGCTTTTCATTTTACCTTCGGGTCTGGCGATAGGGTTGTGGGGGAAAGCTGGTGTTGTGCCGGCACCAACTGCAGCTGCCGGCGGCAGCGAACTTGGGTTCAAGATCGATGATGTGACCGAAGTCGACCGCATCCATGCCGACTGGCAATCCAAGGGTGCAACAATTGCCCTGCAGCCAACGGACCTCGACTTCGGGCGCAGCTTCGTTGCACTGGATCCCGATGGTCACCGTCTGCGCGTTTATGCGGTGGTGGAAGAATAATGACTGCTAGCACCCGTTACTGGATCGCCGTTGCGTCGGCTGAGCATGTTGCGCTCGGTCGCACCCTCGGGTTCATGCAAGTCTGCCACGGAAAGGTCGCGCCTCTGCGCCGCCTTTTACCGGGAGACCGTGTGATCTATTATTCGCCCACAGCCAGTTTCGCAGGCAAGGATCGCCTGCAGGCATTTACTGCAGTAGGTACTGTGCATGAAGGACAGCCTTATCAGGTCGAAATGACTGCTACGTTCAATCCGTGGCGGCGAAACGTCGATTGGATTGAATCTCGCGAAGTGCTGATCAGGCCGTTGCTCGATCGGTTGTCCTTTACCCAAGGCGGTGGAAGCTGGGGTTATAAGTTCAGATTCGGGTTGTTTGAGATCGTAGAAAGGGACGCCAATATAATTACAAGCGCCATGAGCCTGAACTACAAGCCGTCAGCGGGTTTCACGGGAGAGTAATTTTTCTCCATCCCGTCTGATCTGCCCGTCAGGTGTGACGTAGCGGTATAATGTCTGCCTTATGATGCTGAGTTCGGCGCAGAGATCGGACACTTTGGTTTCCGGTTTGCCCATCGCGGCCTGGGCCAGGCGAAGCTTTGCAGGGGGCATCTTGAACGGAGCGCCACCATTTCGGCCACGGGCACGGGCAGCTGCCAGGCCTGCTTTTGTCCGCTCGATAATCAATGCCAGCTCGAATTCCGCCAGCGCGGCGAAGACGCCAAACACCAATCGCCCGTTTGCTGTCGAGGTATCGATCGACGCGCCTTCGCCCGCTAGCACCTTCAGGCCAATGTTCCGCTTTGTCAGCTCATCGACCAGATTGACCAGATGACGAGGGTCACGGCCGAGGCGGTCGAGTTTCCAGACGTGTCGCCCTTGCGCAACGCTTTTATACAGGCCGCCAGACCGGGGCGTTCGTCCTTCTTCCCCGATGAAGCATCCTCATAGATTTTGTCGCTCTCGACCCAGCCCGCGCCAGCGCATAGCGCTGAAGGTCGTGCACCTGGCTCCCGTCAGCTTTCGAAACGAGCGGATATACGATCAAAGCCGTCATTTAAACGTCCGTCTGCGTGACAATCGCCGAAATTTTCAGTGAGGATGGCGCGTCCGCTGACAAACTCGTTATCTAAACCACAGTTAGGACGAAACGGCAGAAGGATCTGGATCAAATGCATCGGATGGCTCACGCATCCGGCTTCGGTATGTGCCGCCCCGAGCTATCGGCGGAGTGATGCCGTCTGCCGTTAAGATCGCTGTCATCTTCCGCGGGATCAGGGTCGTGGTCGTACGCCAACGTTTGGTTTGTGACGATCTCTCCAAGAGCTTTCAATGTGGACTGGGTCGCCCAACCTGCTTGCGTCGCCTGGTCGACGAGAGCGAGGACAGCCAGTTGCAAGGCCTGCTGGCATTGGAAATCATATTCGGACTCGACGGGCGAACATGTGGGTGCTGCAATAATCATGATGGCCTCCTACACCGCAGAACCGGATGGGTGCAGGAATGTTCCGCGCAGAGGTCTAGCGAAGGTCGGTCCGGTCGTACCGCGATAACAAAAGCAACGCTATGTAAAAGTTTATTGCGCGATGTCATAGGATGATGGATTCTTGGCCGAACCCTGCTGCCAAGGAAACGAAAATGACGACCGAGACCAAGCGCAGGCCCAGAGGCGCGTCACCGCGAGGTGAGTTCGAGCAATCTAAGACCATAGCCCATGAAATCATTGACGAACGGCGTGAGGCCGACCGTCGAAAGTCCGAACGGCTGAAGTCCGCGCGGTTGGCGACGCTTAAGCCGGAATCCTCTCACGAAGCATCATAGAAGGAAGATCCCGGCCATTGTGGTGCACCGACGGTGGGTGGCGCTTGCAAGCGCAAAAAAGCAAGCAAACTTATCGCCGCTTATCAAATATACATGAAGCCGTGGGCGGTATACACGGCACGCATGTCCCTTCGGCATGATTGCGACTGCGCCTTTCGAACCGGACATTGACGGGTCGTCGGAAGTCCAAACCTTGGACTGAGCGAACGCCCCGAACGACCTCATACAAGAGCGTGGCATCACCCAGCTAGGCTGCCGATGCAATCGTACCCAGCCGTTTCCAACCTGCACGGCTCACCGATTGGACAGCGGTTTCCACGGCGTGGGGCGTTGGTTCTGCCCCGAAACAACGAGCCCAACCCAAGTGAAAAATGTCATGTTTTTGCACTTTATTTAATCGATAGCCTCGTTAGAATGCACTTCAGAGTGGGAGGAACTCATGTCCGAACCGATTAACGCGGAACTGGAGACCACGTCTGCGGATAAGCGAAAGCGCGCCGAGCAACTAACTTTCCTCGCACTCGCGTTTGGTATCTGGCCAATCATCGCTGTGGGCGTCGTGGGGGCCTACGGGTTTGCCGTCTGGATGTGGCAGATCGTCTTCGGCCCTCCCGGCCCGTTGGGGCACTAGCGCATGCGCGAGGATGCTCCCACAAGGCGTTCGTTCCTCCTTGGCAAGACGTCTGAATATTCGCCCTCCATCCGCCCTCCCGGAACCACCCCAGCCACATTCCGGTCCTGCACCGGGTGCGGTCTCTGCGTCGAGCGCTGTCCTACCGGAGTGATTAAACTAGCGGATGCGCGACCCTTGCTCGATTTCGCCACGGCCGAATGCACCTTCTGCGGCGAATGCAGGCTGGCCTGCCCGGAACCCGTCTTCCTGCCTGAGGGCGCTCTCCGCTTCGATCATTTCGCATCGATAACCGATGTCTGTCTCGCGAAACGCGACGTCGCCTGCCAGTCGTGCGGCGAGAGCTGTTCCGAGAACGCGATCCGGTTCAAGCCGCGCCTCGGCGGACCCTTCCTGCCTGACCTCGACGAACATGCCTGCATCGGTTGCGGTGCCTGCGTGGGAGTTTGTCCTGTCAGCGCGATAACGGTGAAATCTCGACAATTGGAGGCTGCCGATGCCTGAACTGCAGTCCACCAACTTCCACATATCGAGCGCGGTCGTCGCCACCATGCCCGCGGCCACCGACAAAGTCCTGGCGGAACTTGAACGGATGGAAAACGTCGAAGTCCACGGCTGCGAGCGCGGAAAGATCGTCCTGGTCATCGAGGGGACCAGTACCGGAATGATGGGCGATTGCCTGTCGAGGATATCCCTTCTTAACGGTGTCATCGCGGCAAACATGGTTTTCGAACATGTCGAAACGGAGAGCGCAGACAGATGACCGAAGCACTGACGCGACGCCAGGTTTTGAAAGCACATGCCGCTGGCATCGCCGCGGCTACGGCTGGCATTTCACTTCCCGCCGCAGCCCAGCCAGTTCCCGGCGGGGTAGGGGCGCTGGAGATCAAATGGTCTAAGGCTCCCTGTCGCTTCTGTGGAACCGGGTGCGGGGTGATGGTCGGCGTGAAGGAAGGGCAGGTGGTCGCCACGCACGGCGACATGCAGGCGGAGGTCAACCGCGGCCTCAACTGCATCAAGGGCTACTTCCTTTCCAAGATCATGTACGGCGAGGACCGGTTGAAGACACCGCTGCTTCGCAAACGCAACGGCGTCTACGCCAAGGATGGCGAATTCGAACCCGTCGGCTGGGACGAAGCCTTCGACGCGATGGCGCAGCAGTGCAAGAAAGTGCTGAAGGAGAAAGGGCCAACAGCCGTCGGCATGTTCGGCTCCGGCCAGTGGACGATCTTCGAGGGCTATGCAGCAACCAAGCTGATGCGGGCCGGATTCCGATCGAACAATCTCGATCCAAACGCCCGCCACTGCATGGCGTCGGCTGCCGTCGCTTTCATGCGGACCTTCGGCATGGACGAGCCGATGGGCTGCTACGACGATTTCGAGAACGCGGATGCCTTCGTGCTCTGGGGATCGAACATGGCCGAGATGCACCCGATCCTTTGGACGCGGGTTGCCGATCGCCGACTTGGCCACGACCATGTTCGCGTCGCGGTCCTGTCAACCTTTACTCACCGTAGTATGGACCTGGCCGACGTTCCGATCATCTTCAAGCCGGGAACCGATCTTGCAATCCTCAACTACATCGCCAACCACATCATCCAGACCGATCGCGTCAATACGGCGTTCGTAGAGAAGCACACCAAGTTTGCCCGTGGCGTGACCGACATTGGATACGGACTGCGGCCTGACGATCCGAAAGAAGTGAACGCCGCCAATTCGGCCGATCCGGGTAAGACAGAGCCGATGGATTTCGCGGCTTTCAAGGAGTTTGTCGCTGAATACACACTGGAGAAGACGGCCGAGTTGACGGGGGTCGAGCCGGAGTTTCTGGAACAACTGGCAGAGCTCTACGCCGACCCGAAGACCAAGGTAATGTCGCTCTGGACAATGGGGTTCAACCAGCATGTCCGCGGCGTCTGGGCAAACCAGATGGTCTACAACATTCACTTGCTGACGGGGAAGATATCCGAACCCGGCAACAGTCCTTTCTCGCTGACGGGCCAGCCCTCGGCCTGCGGCACGGCGCGGGAGGTCGGAACGTTCGCCCACCGTCTGCCGGCAGACATGGTTGTAACCAATCCCGAGCATCGCAAGCATGCGGAGGAAATCTGGCGCATTCCCCACGGCATCATTCCCGAGAAGCCGGGATACCATGCCGTTCAGCAGGACCGGATGCTGAAGGACGGCAAGCTCAATTTCTATTGGGTACAGTGTAACAACAACGTCCAGGCAGCACCCAACACCAGCAACGAGACCTATCAGGGCTATCGTAATCCTGAGAACTTCATCGTCGTCTCCGACGCCTATCCGACAATCACCGCGATGAGTGCTGATCTCATTCTGCCAGCCGCCATGTGGGTGGAAAAAGAAGGCGCTTACGGCAACGCAGAACGCAGGACCCACGTCTGGCATCAGCTCGTCCAAGCGTCTGGTGATGCACGTTCTGATCTCTGGCAGATGATGGAGTTCTCGAAGCGCTTCACCACGGAAGACGTCTGGCCGGCGGAGATGCTCGAGGCTAACCCCACCTATCGAGGCAAGAACCTCTTCGACGTGCTGTTCCGCAACGGCGAGGTCGATCGGTACCCGCTCAGCGAGATCAACGGCGAGTACGACAACAACGAGTCGAAGGACTTCGGCTTCTACGTCCAGAAAGGCCTGTTCGAGGAGTACGCATCGTTCGGGCGGGGCCACGGCCACGATCTTGCGCCCTATGACGCCTACCACGAAGTGCGTGGGCTGCGCTGGCCGGTCGTGGATGGGCAGGAAACGAAGTGGCGGTATCGGGAGGGGTACGATCCCTACGTGAAGCCGGGAGAGGGCGTGAAGTTCTACGGGCAAAAGGATGGCAAGGCGGTTATTCTGGCCGTGCCCTACGAGCCACCGGCAGAATCGCCCGATGAGGAGTTCGATTTCTGGCTCGTGACGGGGCGTGTTCTCGAACACTGGCATTCCGGCTCGATGACCATGCGGGTGCCCGAACTTTACAGGGCGTTTCCCGGTGCACGCTGTTTCATGAACGCCGACGACGCCCGAAAACGGGGACTAAATCAAGGAGCGGAAGTCCGCATCATTTCGCGCCGGGGCGAAATCCGCACCCGGATCGATACCCGTGGCCGCAACCGAATGCCCACGGGCGTCATCTTCATTCCATGGTTCGACGCAAGCCAACTGATCAACAAGGTAACACTCGACGCCACCGATCCCATCTCCAAACAGACGGATTTCAAAAAATGCGCGGTCAAGATTCTACCGGTCGTCGTCTGATGCGCCCCGAATGGACTGCACTCGCTGGCGGACTTCTCGTCTTCATCGCGACCGCGGCGATAGCCCAGGTGGCGACGCAGAACGTCCCGCAGCTTCAGGGCCAGACCCATGCCATGGAATCGGGAGCAGCCGCGGTCCTTCCGAAATGGGTGATCGACGACAAACGGAAGATGCGCGCCTATCCGGACCAGCCTCCGATTATCCCCCATTCGATCGAGGGCTACGAACTGTCGGTCAACGCCAACCGTTGCCTCACCTGTCACAAGCGCGAATTCACACAGGACTCGGGCGCGCCGATGATCAGCGTGACGCATTACATGACGCGCGAGGGACAGATGATCGCGGACGTTTCCCCGCGGCGGTACTTCTGTACGGCGTGCCACGTCCCCCAGGCGGACGTCCAGCCGCTGGTACCCAGCACCTTCAAAGACATGAGCGAACTTGGGTTCAAGCCAGCGGGAAGCGAGTGAGACCATGATCGCCTGGATCCGGAAAGTCGTGCTGTGGGCATGGGGTATCATGATCACGCCTGCCGTGACACTTGGGCTTGGGTTCCTGACGCTCGGCGGCTTCATCGGCGGCGTCATGTTCTGGGGCGCTTTCAACACGGCCCTCGAAGTGACCAATACGGAGAAGTTCTGCACCGGATGCCACGAGATGAAAGCGAACGTCTACGAGGAGCTGACGCGCACCATCCATTTCTCGAACCGTTCGGGGGTGCGCGCAAGTTGTCCCGATTGTCATGTGCCGCACCAGTGGACGGACAAGATCGCCCGCAAGATGCAGGCGTCCAAGGAAGTGTGGGGCAAGCTGTTCGGGACGATCAATACGCGGTCGAAATTTCTCGAGCACCGTCTTGAGCTGGCTCAGCACGAATGGGCGCGCATGAAGGCCAACGACAGTCTGGAATGCCGCAACTGCCACTCTTCGGTCGCGATGGATTTGCAGAAGCAGACCCAGAGGGCGGCTGAAATCCACACGCGATATCTCCTTTCGGGAAAAGCCACCTGCATCGATTGCCACAAGGGCATAGCCCACGAGCTGCCGAACATGGAAGGCATCGATCCTGGCTGGAAAATGCCGAAAGAACTCGAGGGAAAAAAGATGGCCGACGGGACTCCGGATGGTAGCACTCCGGTCGAGGATCTTCGACGCGCTTTGGCCGAAGCTCATGCCGCGGCTTTCTGACATTTAGTTAGGCCATTTCCAGTCGGACATTGTGCCGACGTCGCTCATAGTTCCGCTAGCGGGCCAGTTCGGCTGGCTCGGATAGGCGACATCGCCAGCCGCCTGGCCCCCTTCAAGCCCCTAAAGTTCATGCAGGGCTTCAGCCACGGCGGGAAATGACGTGGTGATGGGTTCACTATCCGCCTGTCACACTCATGTGCCGGGCCACGGCTGGCCTGCCCGTCCGGTCGATGACGAAGTCATGGCCCTTGGGTTTTCGGAAAATCGCTTCGTCGATCGCCGCTGAAAGAATTCCATCGTCAGGGCTGGCGCGCAGGGCGGCTCTGAGATCCGCCGCGTCGTTCTGTCCGAGGCACATGTAGAGGGTTCCGGTGCATGTCAGGCGAACGCGGTTGCAGCTCTCACAGAAATTGTGCGTCATCGGGGTTATGAAGCCAAGGCGGCCGCCCGTCTCCTCGACACGGACGTAGCGGGCAGGGCCTCCTGTGCGATGTCCGATATCGGTCAGCGTGAAATCTTTTTCGACATCCGCGCGAAGCCTGGACAAAGGCAGATACCGGTTCGTGCGGTCCTCATCGATTTCCCCCATGGGCATCGTTTCGATCAGAGTAAGATCCATTCCGCGGCTATGAGCAAAGCGCAGCAGGTCGGGGATTTCGACGTCGTTGAAGTCCTTCAGAGCGACCGCGTTCAGCTTGACGTGGATGCCCGCTCTCAAGGCGCAATCGATCCCCTCCATCACCTTCCCAAGATCGCCCCAGCGGGTGATCTTGGTGAACTTGTCCGGATCGAGCGTGTCGAGCGAAACGTTGATCCGACGCACGCCGCAGTCATATAGCTCATCGGCATGGCGGGCGAGTTGCGAGCCGTTTGTTGTTATTGTGAGTTCGTCCAGCCCGGAACCGATCCTCTTGCCGAGTTGCCGTACCAGAACCATGACATTCTTGCGGACGAGGGGTTCGCCGCCCGTGAGCCTGATCTTGCGCACACCCTTATCGATGAAGACGGAGCACACACGCTCGAGCTCCTCCAGGGTCAGAAGGTCCTTCCTCGGCAAGAACTGCATGTTCTCAGCCATGCAGTAGGTGCAGCGGAAATCGCATCTGTCCGTGACGGAAACCCTCAGGTAGCTCACAGCCCTCCCGAAGGGATCGATCATCGGTGCGGCCTGCGAGGCGACGTTGTCGATGACTTGCTGGTATGGAGGGAAGGCGGCGTTCATGTAAGTCTCACCCGATGCACGGACCACAGAGGCTCAATATGCACGAAACCGATTGTGAGTGCTTCTATATTTCTGGTACGTTCGAGCTTGCGGCATGGCCAGAACGGATCAGTCCGGTCGGATACCGGTGTCGGCAGGACCGGTCCAATCACGGACCGGCCGACGCGAGCCATGGTCTTGAACCGATCGCGTTGGAAACTGCCATTCCCCTCTAATATGCAATCGCTCAGTGGAGCATCGCTCGCGACCGCTTACCGCTGACTCAGCGGGGGCACTCCTGCCAGAGCCAACCATTGACGCGAGGCAAGCCCATATGGATATATTCAGCCGCCGGTAGAAGTCGAACGCTCCGGCATTAGGGTCCTTGCGAAGATCAGCTGCAGGGGCCCTTTTTGATGTTCCGATTGCGCGCGATCATGCCTTGGTTACGATGGCCCCGGCGCGATTGAGCGTCAAACGGCATGACCTATACCGCTGACTTCATCACTGAGCTTTTCCGCCCGCCGCAAATGCGGTCGAGAAGCTCACCCATGTCCGAGAAGGGCGGTTACTCCTGCGGGCCAACTATGTTCCATAAATCGCCTTACGCCCCTTCCACCATAATAAAAAACGCAGTACGCAAAGACCCGACCAGATAGACCATTGATTTTCTGAAGAGACCAAGCAAGGTGGTCGTCGGTTCAAGCGCTTGGTGTCGACGGCTTGATTTGCCTACCTGCATGTCGGCTATCCCCGCAGCCGCAATTGTGTAGCCTGCTGCCGTCGACTAAGTCTGTTTGAAGCGGATCTCCTGAGCGCCCTCCCATAACACTTTCTTTCCGAGAGCCGGCAGAGACTCGAGACCCTCAATGATGGTCAGAAAGTGATTACCGGCCAGCTGGCCCATCTTGCTGGCGAAATTTACGCCGCCGTATGCGAGCAGGATTTCCGTCTCACTGAAACCGCCTGGATAGAGAATGAATTGGCCGGGCGCCGGGTAGCTCGTAGCGTTTTCGAAACCGAGTTCCAAATCGGTATCCCCGAGCGGGATCCAGCAGCCTTCGCCGCTCCAGCGCACATGAATGATGCGCTCACTATAGGGCAGCATATGGAGAAAGCGCGCACAGGTTTTCGGCGCAGCTTCGTTCTCAAGCTTTGCCTTGAAAGCAAAGCCTCCGGCCAGAATTTCAATCATGTATAGGATCCTTTGATCATCGCTTAGTCGTGCGGGCGTGATCGTTTCACGGTTGTTGAGGATGTCTGGATGGTGTTGAGCGCAGAGATCACCGCATCGCAGGTGGCGCTGTTATGCTGCTCCAACCGCTCAGCGAAGTCGGCAGGATCGCCCCGGCGCAAAGCTTCCATGAAATCGATATGTTCCTTTAACGACTGGTCCCAGCGCTCATGTCCGTAATTGGCCATGGTGCGGGCGCGGTAGACTTTTTTCGAAAGGGCCTCGTAAGTATCTTGCAGCGATCGATTGCCGGTAAACTCGGCCATGCGCCGGTGGATGTTCTGGTTGATCTTGAAATAGCTGACGCGATCTTCCGTCGCATGTCGGTGCGCCAGTTCGAGATGCATGGCGTCAAGTTCCTGGTGCTCGCTCGCCACGATACGTTCGACCAGAAGCCGGCCGATCAGGCGCTCAATGCCGCCCAGCAGCTCGAATACTTCCGCCACCTCCTTGACATTAACTTCGGAGACCCGAGCGCCGTGGTTAGCCCGCCAGACCAGCCAGCCGTCGGCGGCTAGAACCTTCAGCGCCTCACGCAGCGGTGTTCGGGACACCCCGAAATGTTCGCATAGCTGGATTTCAGGCATCCGACTTCCAGGCGGTAATTCACCCTCCTGGATCATTTCGGTTAGACGCGCGACGAGATCCTCGTGCAGGGTCGCGCGCTTAGTTGACAGGGGCTTCCAGGGAGCCGTCGCCTTCGTCTGGGTGTCATTCGGCATGTATCACCAGTTCCAATCGGGTCACGGGCAGAGCGATAGCACTCAAGACAGGATATCCGGAAATTCGGTAGCAGCGGTAAGCCGGCTGTAAAAATCCGTAAGATGAGGTCTCAATTGGTCGGTGAAGGTCACATCCTCGGGACTTGTGGGAAGCCTTGCAGTCTTTGCCGCCGTACCAGCTTGTCGACCTGCCGCATCAATGTCGGCACCGACGAGCACCCCGTCGCGGTAGAGAACCTGGCCGCCCACCATGGTCAGGCAGGCGTCGGCCCCCCGTGCTCGCGCCACCAGCGCGTCGACGATCGGCATGTCCTCATCGAGATAGGCGCCACGGGTCCTTCCCAGCGAAAATGCCGTCATATCAGCAAGCCAACCCTTTTCCAGTCGGCCGATGCGGCCGTCAAAGCCGGCGATCGCCGCGCCGGAGGTGGTCAGCATCTCAATCACCTGACGCGCGGTCGGCTTCGGCGGTGAACTCCAGTTGCGCCGACCGGTCAGCATGGATGCGACCCTGGCCTCGGAAAACAAATCCTCATCGTCCATGACACTGGAATTGTCGCTGCCGACGCCGACGCGCACGCCGCTAGCGATCAGCTTCGGCACCGGTGCGGTCGCATCGCAGAGCCGCAGATTGGAGCCAGGATTGGTGGCTACCATGGCATGACCTTCGGCCAGAACCGCAATGTCGTCGTCTGTCAGGAATACACCATGGGCGATGACGGTTTTCGGACCGATCGCACCAAGCGAAGCAAGATGCCGCATGGTACCCTCGGGATAAAGATGGAGGCAGGCAGCGTATTGCCCGGTCGTTTCCAGTGCGTGAATGTGCAGTCCGATGCCGCGGCGGGCCGCATCGGCGGCGACGGACGCAAAGAGCGGATCCGTGACCCATTGCGGACCCGAGGGGCCGTAGCAGAACGACAGCTTGTCATCATCGCCGAAGTCGGCAAGCAGCCTGTCCAGCAAGGCTGAGGTCGTGGCGAAGTCTTTCTCGTAAGGCGGACTGTTACGCTCCTCCAGGCGCGCGGCGAGATCAGCAGGAAGACTTTTGAGAAACGCCGCCTCCATCTCCTGGGGAAAGACGATATTGCCCTGATCGCAGACGCCGATGGCAATGCAAGCGCGTAGGCCGCCTGCTGCGTAGCCGGCGATGCTGCTGCGCAGCTCCGATTCATAATCGCCAGTTCCATAGGCGAGATCGGCGTGGACTGCGCAGGTCACGCCATTGCGCAGCATCTCCAGCGAGGCGAGCAGCCCGATCGCCTGAAGGTCTGGCGAGCCGCGTCCGCGGCGCTGCGCCATCCAAAGCTCCAGCCGCTGATCGGGATATCCGAGCTGGATCTGGCTGATGCCGCGTCCGTGCTGGTGGGCGTTGACCAATCCCGGCATCAAGATCGCGTCGGGCAGATCGATGATCTCTGCTTCGGGAAAGGCGGATGCCAGCTCTGCGAAGGGTCCGGTCTTCGCGATGCGGTTTCCTTCGACCACCACGCCGTGCTCTTTCTCGAGCTGAGCGTCATGGGAGGTGAGCAGATATTCGGGTTTTAGGAGGACGATGGCCATGGGATCAGTTTCCAATTTTGCTGTCGGCCGAGGAAAAGTCTTGGAAGAGACTGCCCCAGCCGTGGATGAGACCCGGCTCGACATTGGCCATTGATAGGGATTTCCAGACAACGGCGGCGATGCTGTCGTAGATCGGGATACCGGTTTCCCGCTCCAGCCTATCAACGATCGGGGCGGCCCGGAAATTCGTGCACATCACCATGATCGCATCCGGTTTCTTGGCTGCAACCTGGTAAATGAGGTCGGCGATCTGCTCTTCGCTCCACTGGGCAAAGCTGTAGTTGCCGGGATCGTTTAGATGGCGCTCGTTCGAGCAATCGATCCCCATTCCGGCATAGTTCTCGATGATCTTCTGCTGGACGTCGGCGGTATAGGGGGTCACCAGGCCGACCTTGCGGCGGCGGGTCCGGGACAGGATTTCGTTCATTGCCAGTACAGATGTTGTCGCTCGGATTCCCGTGCGCTCCAAAATCTCGGAACACAGCGCCTCGTCATAGGCCTGCCCGAGCCAACTGCCGGAAGTCCCGCTCCAGCCGATCACGTTGACCTTCGCGTCGGCCAGCAACTCGGCAGCTTGGACAATGTTTTCCGTCTCGAACTGCCCAAGATCGCCCGGATCCATCGAAATCCGCGTTACCCTGAAACGCTGGAAGTGGCTGCTCACCCGAGGGGCGCCGGCCGTCATCGCTACGGTCAACGGTTCCAGCACGGTATTCGAGGACGGAGTCAGCATACCCAGTCGGATTCTCGCCTCCAGTGGCTTTTCGGACGGGATATGATGAATGGAGTCATTGAGCATAAGGTGTCTTCCCTGGCATATTTTTGTCTGATGGCGTGCAGTCGAAACGCACCGGAAAGGTCTCCGAAGCGGTTGGATAGCAGAGGCAGCGGGCGTGGATGCGGCGGTATGGGGCCAGAAGCGGGCCGACGCTTGCCTCGACGGCCTCAAGAGTTGGCCCCAGCTCGCCATGGATCGCCTGCGCCTCTCGCAGGATCGCCGCCTCGTCGATAAGGGTTAGCTGGCCGTCGCACAGGATGACCTTTCCGTCGACGATCGATAGCCGCAGGCCTGCGCCGGTTTCCCCATAGACCAGTTGGCGCAGCGGATCGTTTAGCGGCACGAAAGCGATCTGGTCGAGACTGTATCCGCACAGGTCGGCCTTCATTCCTATCTTGATCTCCCCGATCTGATTTTCCAGCCCAAGCGCAATGGCCCCGCCTTTGGTGGCCGCATGAAAAGCCTCCGGCGCGCCGATCCAGCGTTCGTGATCATTGCCGCGCAGCTTCTGGAGATAGGCGGTATTGGAGACGGCGCGCAGCATGTCCGCAGTCTCGACCAGCCCGCACCCATCGGTGCCGAGGCTGACATTGATTCCGGCGTCGAGCATTTCACGCATCGGCATCAGGCCGGAGCCGAGTTTCATGTTGACGGTCGGATTGTGCTGCACTGACGCTCCGGACGCGGCGATCAGTGCGATGTCGTCCGGCGTCAGCCAGACAGCGTGGATCAGCGCGGTCTTTGCCTTGAGGAAACCGAGCCGCGCCAGATGTGCGAACATGCTGGATCCATACATCAACTGGCCGGTGACCGCCTGCAGGCGCGTTTCCTGGACATGGATCATCACCGGCAGCTCGAATTCGTCGGCAAGCGCCCGCGTCGCCATCAGGAAATCGTCGCTACAGCGCTGCGGCGCCGAAGGAGCAACGATATAGCCGACCCTGTGTTCGGCCGGATGGCGGGAACGGGCCATTTCGCGCGCGAGCGTCAGCACCTCGGCTGCAGGCGTCGGGTGGACGGCATCCAATTGTGCCAGCAGGTCGGCAGGAAATTCCTCTTCCACGAAGGGCATCGCCCGGAAGAACGGCCTGTCGAACAGCGTGAAGCCGAGCAGGGCGCGGATGCCACAATCCTCATAGGCCTGTAACGCCGCCTCGACATGGCTGCGATCGAGCATCGGGCTGACATTCATATCATCGACAAGTGTGGTGGCACCGGTGCGGATCGCCTGAATGGCACTGATCATCGTGCGAACATAGACCTGCCTTGCCGTCATCGGCACCGGCGTCAGCGGCCGGACGAAATTCATCACCAGTTCCAGTGGTTGGCCTTCGAAGCGACCTTTCAAGAAATTCTCGTGAGAATGATGGTGGCCGTCGATGAAGCCCGGCGATATCAACAGCCGGCTGGCATCGATGACGATGCCCTCCGGCGGCCGCGCGCCCGCCTGCTGCAGGTCGGCGATCCTGTCGGCGGCGATGAAGATATCCATCGTCCGGCCGGCCGTGTCGCCGACCAGCGTCGCCGACGTCAGCGTGATCCTGTCCTGCATCACGCCACCTCCATGATGCAGTCGACCTCAACGGAGGCGTTGAAGGACAGCCCGCCGATGCCGATGGCGAGGCGCGTATGGGTTCCAGCTTCACCCAGTGCCGCTATCAGCACGTCCGAACATCCGTTGAGCACCAAATGCTGTTCGGTAAATCCGGGCCCTGAATTGATATAGCCGGTCAGTCGGACGAGTTGGCGGATGCGGTTGAGATCGCCGAGCGCGGTATAAGCGCGATTCAGCAGGCCGGTCGCGCAGGACCGTGCGGCATCATATCCCTGCTCGACGCCAATCTGGCTGCCCAACTGTCCGGTGATCCCGCAGATCGCCCCATCATATTCCATCGCCGAGAGCTGGCCGGAAAAATATAGCAAATTGCCCGTCCGTATGACCGGCTTGTAGCGGCTGATCGGTTCGCGATAGCCATCCAGCACGATGCCCATCGCTGCCAGTCTCTCGGTAATCGTCTTGGACATGCTGATCACTCGCATCCATCAGGTGTGGGAAAAGAAACGGAGGAACTGCTTTGTTTCCGGTTGTTGCGGATTACGGAATAGTTCGTCTGGCGTTCCCGCCTCGCAAACGCGGCCATCGGCCATGAAGATGACTTGCGATCCAACGTCCGCAGCAAACCTCAGCTCATGGGTGACCACCACCATGGTCATGCCGGAACGGGCCAGATCGAGCATCACGTCCAGCACCTCGTGAACCAGCTCCGGATCCAGCGCCGAGGTCGGTTCGTCGAACAGGATTACTTTCGGCTCCATGGCCAGCGACCGGGCGATCGCCACCCGTTGCTGCTGGCCGCCGGAGAGTTGTGACGGTCGCTTGTGCATGTGCTCGGAAAGATGGACACGCTCCAGCGCTGCCGCAGCCGTTTCGCGGGCAGCCACCTTTGTCATCCCGCGCACCCGCTGCGGCCCGATGGCAACATTGTCCAGCGCGGTCAGATGCGGGAAAAGGTTGAACCGCTGGAACACGAAACCGATATGCGTTCGCTGCGCTGCAATCGCTGCCTCAGTATCGGAAGCCCATTTGCCGCCGTCGCCAATAAAGCTGCCGCCCAGAGTTACCTCTTCGAGATAAACGACGCCGGAGGTCGGGGTTTCCAGATGGTTGAGGCAGCGCAGAAGCGTCGTTTTGCCGGAGCCGGAAGCGCCGAGTAAAACCACGGTGGACTGCCGCGGCACTAAAAGATCCACGCCTTTCAGCACGTCGTGCTTGCCGAAAGATTTCCGCAGGTTTTCTGTCCTAAGCATGGGAACTGTCGAGGTCATCTAGTCACCACTTCGGCAGGGTTTTTTCGAGATAGCGAGACATGACGGTCAACACCTTAACGATCACGTAATAGTAAATCGCCAGCAGGCCGTAGATCTCCAGCGGGGCGAAATACATGGACACGAGGGATTGGCCGGAACGAGTAAGCTCGAACACCGATATGGCTGAAAGCAGCGATGTGTTCTTGGTGAGATTCACCACCTCGTTCGTCGCCGGCGGTACTATCTGGCGAAGCGTTTGCGGCAGCAGGATCCAGATCAGCGTTTGGCGCTCGCGCATGCCGATCGAGCGGGCCGCCTCCGATTGGCCCTTTTCGATGGAGCCAACTGCACCGCGGACGGTCTCGGAAATAAAGGCGGCACCGTTGAGCGACAGGGCGGCAACCCCGGCCCAGAATTCATTAAGTTCCAGGCCGAAGCCGGGCAGGACAAAATAGACGAAGAAGATCTGCACCAGCAATGGCGTACCGCGGATCACGTCAACATAGGCGTTGACCGGCAGGCGGATCAGCCGCGACTCCGACAGCGACATTAGTCCAAGCGCAATCCCCAGCGCGATCTCCGCGATGCCAGCCAAGATTGCGATCTCGATGGTCACGACCGAGGCCTTAGCCAGAAGCGGCATGGCCATCCAGACAATATTCCAGTCAATCATATGAATAACCTGCCGAGAGAGCATCCGGCGGCACTGTTGCCGCCGGACCGTAGATCATTCCAGAACTGGAATTTCGGCGGGCATATCGAAGGCGACGCCAAACCACTTCTTTTGCAGCTCGGCGAGCTTGCCGCTTTTGGAGGCCGCCAGCAGCTGTTCATCGATATACTTGCGCAACTCTTCGTCGTCCTTGCGAATACCAATGCCTGCAAGGCTGCTGCCGGCGACCTTCTGCACCAGCGCATATTTTCCAGGAGCATTTTTGATAACGAGGCCGAGATTGGTCATGTTGCTGATCACCCCGTCGACCGTGCCCTGATTGAGGGCGAGGATCGACATCGGTTCGGAATCGAACACCTTGACCTCGCCGAATCCTTTGCCCTTGGCCTTTTCTACCTGCGCGTTGAATTTCGGCATCGAAGCCTCTTCCGGTGTCCCTGCCTTAATGGCGATCGGCTTCCCGGACATGTCGTCGAACGACTTGATTTTCCCATCGTCCTCGGCGCGCACCAGCATGGCAAGCGAAGAGTCGGCGTAGGGAATGGAGAAGTTGACCTTTGCCATCCGCTCCTTGGTGTAGGACAGCGAGCTCATGATGATGTCGAACTTGCCAGCTAGCAGCGCCGGAACAATGCCCGACCACTGGGTATCGACGAAATCCGGCTTAACGCCGAGATCCTTGAACATCAGCTCCGCCAGATCGACGTCGTAGCCGACGATGACGCCGTTCTCCCGGTAGCTGAAAGGTGCAAAGACGCCTTCGACGCCAATCTTGATTGCCCCGTCCGATTTGATTGAAGCAAGCGTACGCTCGGCCGCCACGGCTGCAGATCCCAAACCTGCCATTATGGTGATGCCGACAGCGGTAGCGGTAAAAAGCATTCTGCGCGTGAATTTCTGCATGACGTTCCCCTTTAATTATTGCCGGGACGAGCATCCCGGAGGCGCAACAATCATGTAATACATTATACAATGCAAGTAAACTGATAAAAAATAAGCATTAAAGTGATAAAAAATAGGCAGTATGAAGCATTTTTGTGCACACAATGTATAAAAGTTCATACTATCGCAAACAAAATCAGCAACAATAGAATTGCATAAATATTTTATATGTATATAATCATAATTGTTACTGACAGGAAATAATATGTTATAGATATATTGTCGCCGAGATTCATTACGTGGTTTTGAGTTTTAATGATGGGGCGCCGACCGTACTGGCGAGCTCGTCTTGCCACTCCACCGCGATACCGGTCATCCACACTTAGCCGCGCGCTTCAGATTCTCGACAAAGGGTAGGGTGGCTAGAACGCAGCCCCCTTCGCGAACTTAGTATGTACCGGTTGTCGAGGCGTCTTTCACGATCGGCTCATCGACAAGTGCGTAGGCGAGCCGCGAACCTGTCAGCCGACAACTTTAAAAGTCGACAGGCCGTCAACTAGCCAGGAATGCGCGTGTGCCGCTTGGAGGGAATGGATACCATAGTTGGATTCCGAGATTTCAATGCCGAACCAGTGATGCAAAGGCGATTGAAAATTGAATTCGAGACACACGAACTTAATGTCGTTTGTTTGCAGTGACGGATACCCGTCCAACTGCGCGCTCAATTGATCGTAGGTCGGAATCTCGTTTGTCGAACTGTTCCAGACCTCGACCACGTCACCTCGTTTCCACCAGTCGGTAATGCCGATTTCGATGTTGTCGAGGGTTCGGCATAAAGCACTTTTCCCGATATGATCCTCAAGGGGCATTGCGTCTTCGAGGCGCGAGAGAAACTCTGGAAGGTCTCTCCAATCGTCGGCCCCGGCGCAGGCCAAAGCCCGACTGACGAATTCGAGTGTTCCACGATCATGCTCCAGACCGCGCCGTCGCTGACCGAAGAAGAAGTTTCTGCCGTCCGAGAGCTTGAAGCAGAATTCTACAGCTACGTCGGCCTCCCGTCCGGCCAGCGTCTTTTGTATGGCATCCGACGAGGGTAGCTCATCCGGAGCGAAGCGCCACGCTTCCATCCAATTCGCATCGAAGGCGATTTGGACACGAAACGGCGGTCGAGTGACTGCATCGCAAAGCCTTTCAGGTAGGGAATATCCGAGCTTCATATTTAGACATCTTTTTCTGAGGAGGGAGTTTCGGTTCGTCGCGGGCAATAATGATGAGGTGGGACCTCTGCAGAAGTAGCACCATATGGTGCGGGGCCAGAGGAGCCGATCGCCGACAATATGACAGGAGGCCAGCTCCTAAAACAGCATACCATTCACCCGATGGTGCGGGGGATGGAAACAGTCCCACTCACATCGCCCATCCAGTACATTCCTCGTTACGTACAGCATAGATGTATTTGATCCTGGGTTCGACAGCATGATACCCATATCGATGTCAGTTTCATGAGGTCACACCTAGAGTTCGACACCTTCGCATTGTATCGAACGCGGCGAAAACTGAGATTAAACCTGCTACACCTCCAACGAAGGATTAAGCTCATGGAACCCAGTTTTCGCTCGCATGTAAAGCAGCTGTTCGGCGCGGCGGCCATCATCGTGCTGGCCACGGTATTGCCTGCCTCTGTCGCCTGGTCTGAGGACGCCAAAGAACTACTGTTCGCGACCGATCCCACCTATCCGCCATTTGAATTCACCAAAAACGGGGTATTGACGGGCTTTGATATCGACCTGGTCGAGGCGATAGCCAAGGCTGAGGGTTTCAAGGTTAAGTTCGAGAACGTCCCGTTCGACGGGATTATCCCCGCACTCAAGGCAGGAACTTATGACGCAGCGGTCGCGGCAATGGTTGCGACGGAAGAGCGTGCGAAGTCCATCGACTTTTCCGACCCCTACTTCAAAACGGGTCTGGTGATTATCGTCGGTTCCGCGGACAACACCATTCTTGGAGAGAAAGATCTCGCGGATAAGAGAATTGCCGTGGAAGTGGGTTCTGTAGGCGCAGCTAAAGCCGCAAAGGTACCTGGTGCCCAAGTCAGCACGTTCAACGGCTCACCGCCGACTTTCATCGAACTCTCCAACGGAAACGTAGACGCTGTTATTGCGGATGGCGCTTCGTCGAACTACGCAGTGGCAACGGGCGCGGTGAAGGGGGTAAAGATACTACCTGATCCACTTTCGACCGATGACTATGCGATCGGGTTTCCGAAAGACTCGGAGAACGCTGATCTTGTCAATGACGGCTTGAAGAAAGTCATGGCTAACGGCGAGTACACCCGGATCTACAAGCAGTGGTTTGGCGTAGAGCCTCCAAAAAACTAAGATCGCTTCAACAATGTTCTCGTTCGGCTCAATTCACGAAATTGCCGGACGAGAACACCCGTCGTCGCGGACGATATCGAAAAGATTGATCTTCATGTCGCATTTCCAAACCATGTTCAACAGCTTCCCGATCCTTCTTTCAGCTGCGGGAATAACTGTGCTTCTGGCATTTCTCGCGTATTGTGCGAGCCTGATCCTTGGAACGATTGTCGCCATAGCTCGGCTAAGCGAGATCAAAACGGTGAGGTTCCTGACAATACTCTACGTGGATTTTTTCAGAGGGACGCCGCTGATCGTTCAATTGTTTATGATTTACTTCGGTATTCCATCGTTCATCCAGGAATTCGGCCTGTCTTTCCGCTTTGACAGGTTCTACGCCGCAATCCTCGCTCTCAGCCTTTATGGCTCTGCATATGTGGCCGAAGTCTTGAGGACGGGCATTCTGTCACTCGGACTTGGTCAATGGGACGCGGCACGCGCATTAGGTTTGCGGACCTCGTTGGTTTGGCTCCTGGTTGTTCTGCCACAAACGTTTCGCCGTTCCATACCCTCTCTGGGCAATGAAGCAATTGGCATGCTCAAGAATACCAGTCTCGTGTCGATCATCGGCTATGAAGAATTGTTCCGTCGGGGTCAACTGATCGTCGCCGAAAGTTATCAGCCCTTCGAGATCTACACGGTGGTGGCTCTGATCTACCTGAGCCTCACGATACTGACGTCGATATTGAACCGAGCTCTGGAAAGCAGATTCAAAACCATATGAGATCCAGGCGGAATTCCCTCCGTGGCAGGCTGCTGGTTCACTTTCGGTAGTTCCCCGATACTCATTTCGAGATCTTCAACCTTCTTAGAGAGCCAGCCGCACGCTGCTTCAAAAGTCGAAAAATAGGAAACAGCAATGGCTGACGCCCAATTGAAAAAATTACAGGTTTCCACCACCGACGTTGCCGTCGAAATCGTAGGCGTCAATAAATGGTACGGCGACTTTCATGTTCTGCGGGACATCAATCTCAGAGTCATGCAGGGTGAGCGCATCGTGGTTGCCGGCCCGTCCGGCTCCGGCAAATCGACGATGATTCGCTGCATCAACCGTCTGGAGGAACATCAGAAGGGCAACATCATCGTCGACGGCATCGAGCTCACCAACGATCTGAAGAAGATCGACGAGGTGCGCCGCGAGGTCGGCATGGTATTTCAGCACTTCAATCTATTCCCGCACCTGACGATCCTGGAAAACTGTACGCTGGCGCCGATCTGGGTTCGCAAGATGCCGAAGAAGCAGGCAGAAGAAGTCGCCATGCACTTTCTGAAGCGCGTCAAGATTCCCGAGCAGGCCAACAAATATCCGGGGCAGCTCTCCGGCGGCCAACAGCAGCGCGTGGCGATCGCCCGCTCGCTGTGCATGAACCCGCGCGTCATGCTGTTCGACGAGCCGACCTCGGCGCTCGACCCGGAAATGATCAAGGAAGTGCTCGACACGATGGTCGGCCTCGCCGAAGAAGGCATGACGATGATCTGCGTCACCCATGAAATGGGCTTTGCCCGCCAGGTCGCCAACCGGGTGATTTTCATGGACCAGGGCCAGATCGTCGAACAGAACGAACCGGCCGCCTTCTTCGACAATCCGCAACATGAGCGCACGAAGCTGTTCCTGAGCCAGATCCTGCACTGATCATTCTTGGCGAAGCGGCTCTTCGAGGCTGCCGCGGGCGGTCATCTCGTCACCTGTCTGTTCGACAAAAGGCTTAACCAGCGTAATCCAGCATTCTTCAGCCGGAACAAGGGTGGCGGACACCCCGCGGTATCGTCAGATAATCTCCTTCTGAGAGGTCTACTGGCCCCGTTTCAAACTTGTTGCGCAGTGCCCCTTTGACGACAAAAAAGTTCGCCTTCCACAGCGGGCACATGCCAGAGAAGGTCGTCCTTGAGGTTGCGGCTGATTAGCCTTCATCGTCCCAACCCGCGCAGCGACGCATTCCTACGACCTGTAGAATTCGCGGGCGTAAGGCAGGAGCGCGTTGCCCAGCCACTTTCCGGACTGTTCGGCCTCCGTCAGAGGGCGACGCATGTGCTCAGACAGGTTTTCGAGCAGAGCGCGATGATCGACCCTTGTAAACTGACCGTCCCTGTAAACGATCTCGCCGTCGACCATAACGCCGTGAATATCCTGGGGCGTCGCACGGTGCATCACCGCATCAAGTACCGACGTGTTTCCGTCAAGGTAGGGATACGAAATCTTGTCTAGGTCAAACATCACCAGGTCGGCACGACATCCAACTCTCAAGGAGCCGATCTTCTCGCCAAAAGGAGTTGTTCGAGCGCCCCCTAAAGTCGCCATAGTAAGTACTTCGTTCGTCGACGGAACGTCCGCGAGGTCCATTCCGGGTTGTCTGTGCGCGTTCAGCACGAGACGCATTTCCTGCAGCATGTCTCGATTGTCGTTGATACCTGCTTCGTCCATACCCAGGGCGACGTTTATCCCCCTTGAACGAAACTGATTTACAGGCGCTACACCGCTTCTCAATCGAAAATTGGAGCTGCAGTTGTGGCAGATGTGCGTGCCTGTGTCGGCAACCATATCAAGGTCGCTTTCAGTCGCCCACACGCCATGTCCGATCGTGACACGCGGGCCGACTATTCCCAAAGACGCGATATGTTCGAATGCTGATCGACCTGCGCGCTTGAACCCGTAGGCCTTCTGGTACTGCGTTTCCAGCAAATGGATGTGGATCGGCGCGTCATGCCTTTCGGAAACATCTGCAAATTTTCTAAGGGTTTTATCCGAGCACCAATGCAGGTTCGCAGGAGCGAGCTGGATCCCCACCAGGCTGTCATCGGCGTAGTCAACGCGAAGCCTCTGGAACAGTGCGATGTATTCATCGACAGAGCCTTCGAACCTGGAGAGATGCCAGTTCGCCTTCGACCTCAGCTCCTCGGGTAGAGAGGCGACAAAGGCGGCATCGTCTCCGTAGACAAGGCGGTTCTGGTCGCGCACCGAGAAGCTTAGTGACACGCGCATGCCAATATCTTGATACGCCCGAATGATCTCACGCGCCGAAGCCTCCGATTGCTGGATTGAACCAATCGTGCCAGCACGAATATGCTGAACTGCGGTGACCCCAGAGGCCAGCATTTCGAAGGCTGAATAAACCGTGTCTAAATAGGGATCGACGTATCGCGCGCGCAGGCGATGGATCAGCCAGAGTTCCAAAGGAAGGTCCGGCGATCCGAGTTGCGTGGGCGTCAAACCCACATGGTGGTGTCCGTTCACGAAGCCCGGCAACACGACGCTACGTTCGGATCCGAAGAGGGGCGCATCGGGGTGCGCCTCTCTGATTGCATCGTACGTTCCAATTTCCTCGACAATACCGCCTCGTTGATAGATCGCCCCGCTCTCAAGCGGACGCCAACGACCGTCCAGCCCTGGAGCGCTATAGAGGTGCGACGCGCGAACAATCGAAGCTTGGCTCATGTCGATTCCCCGAAACTGAATGCCGTGTTAAATTTCAGGGAAGAAATCGTGTCCGACAGCGTCTATCAGGACGCCCTCACGGACGAGCTTCAATGCGGCAGCGATATCAGGGCCCTGGCGTCGGTCCTCGTCCAGGTGGGCGACCACGGAGCGGAGACTGGCTCGCGCCCGCTCAAGCGGCTTCGACGAATCCAGCGGCTTATGGAAGTCGCATGCCTGTCCAGCAGTCATGAGTTCAATCGCCACAATGGTCTGTGTGTTCTGAGCCATTGCGAGCAAGCGTCGCGCGCCATGCGTTGCCATGGAGACGTGATCTTCTTGGTTGGCCGACGTGGGGATGGTGTCAATAACCGCAGGTGTCGCTTTCTGCTTGTTTTCGGATGTCAGGGCGGCGGCTGTGATCTGTCCCATCATCAATCCGGAGTTCAGACCCGCGTCTTCCGTCAGGAATGGAGGAAGGCCGGACAGGGAGGTATCCAGCAACAGACTGCTTCTGCGTTCCGACATGGAGCCGATTTCCACGGCCACAAGCGCAAGGTGGTCGGCTGCGAAGGCGACGGGTTCTGCATGGAAATTGCCGCCCGAGAGAACGTCCCCGTTATCGAATATAAGGGGATTGTCCGAGACGCTTTGCGCCTCGATCGCAAGAATGCCAGCTGCGTGTCGCATGGCGTCTAGGCATGCCCCCATCACCTGCGGCATGCACCGTAGGCAGTAGGGATCCTGTACCTTGCTACAGTTGCGATGGCTCTCGCGAATTTCAGAGCCGTCAATGAGCGAACGGTAGGTTTTCGCGACGTCTACCTGTCCAGGGTGGGGCCGGAGTGCATGAATGCGCGCGTCGAACGGAACGTCGGTCCCTTTTGCACCGTCAAGCGACAAAGCGCCCGTAACGAGGGCAGAGTGAAACGCGCGCTCGATCTCGAACAGTCCGGCGAGCGCCAGGCCCGTGGAGACCTGAGTGCCATTAAGAAGCGCCAAGCCTTCCTTTGGGGAAAGTGCCAAGGGCTCGACGTTGTTCGCGATCAGCACATCCATAGCTGGCGATGCCTTGCCATCGACCAGGAATTCGCCTTCACCCATCATTGCGGCAACGAAATGCGCCAGCGGAGCCAGGTCGCCCGAAGCGCCGACCGATCCCTGTGCCGGAACCGCAGGGGTGAGGCCAAGAGCAATGATCTTTTCGATCATCAGCAAGGTCGCAAGCTGTGCGCCTGACGCGCCCTGTGAGAGGCTGGCGATCTTGAGTGCGCCGATGAGGCGTACGATCTGCGGCGCGAGGTAGTCGCCAACGCCGACTGAGTGTGACAGGACAAGGTTTCGCTGAAGCTGTGCGAGGTTGTCGTCGGAAATTCGAACCGACGCAAGTTTCCCGAAGCCCGTGTTGATACCGTAGACTGGCGCGCCGGACTTGATGATCGCCTCGACTGCCGCCGCGCCGGCGGAGATCTGCGGGTAGGCCCCTTTGTCGAGTTCGAACGACTGGCCCCAGTAAATGCCGCGCCAATCCGCTAAAACGTTTTTACCCGGTGATATCGTGACGGTCATTTGCTCCCAATCTCTATTCTGCGCTCGAATTTTAACGCATCGTAGCGCGTCTCGCCCGAAATTTGCGTAGTCGTGTCTCCACGGATAGTTTCATAATGGAGAAACGTTTTTTCCATTCTGCCGCCTAAGATGAACCTATCGAAAGTTGGAGCGAGCCGATGTCATCGAGCACTCAACGCATACCGCCGCTTCACGACGTGGACATTCGTCTACTGCGGATATTCAAGTCGGTTGTGGAATGTAAGGGTTTTTCGGCCGCGGAAGAAACACTTGGCGTCGGTCGGTCGACAATCAGTAAACATGTCGCCGATCTCGAGGAACGTCTACTCATCCGGCTCTGCGAGCGCGGGAGGTCTGGCTTCAATGTGACACCTCACGGGCAGATCGTCTACGAGGCGACGATTGAGCTGTTGGATTCGCTCGATCATTTTCGTTCACGAGTGGCGCTCGCCAAAGGCAGGCTTTCCGGATCGATCAATCTTTGGGTGATGGACAATACCCAGCTCGAACACGGCAATCCGCTCGCCGTCGCGCTCGAGGTCTTCAAACGACGCCCCGGAAGTGCAACGATCAACATCAATACGGCAGGCCCCGAAGCAGTGGAAGATGCTGTGTTGAACCGACTTGCAAACGTTGGCGTTACCATAGCGAACAGCGACTTGCCGGGCCTGACCTATCGTGCCGTCGGGGTCGAAACCAACGCGCTATACTGCTCGACGAGTAACGAAATAGCGCGCGCGCTCGACGGAAAGCGGATCGACGACGCTTTGCTCACCAAATGCGATTTTGTGACCAGAGGGTACCTTCGCAGCGTTCCGACCATACGGGGACGTCATTGGAAATCGACGGCTGTCGCCTATCACGTGGAAGCGACGCTACAGCTTATACTCAGCGGTCAGTATCTTGGGATTTTACCTGATCACATTGCAAGGCCCTGGGTGGATAATGGGCGTATTATCAAGTTACCGATGCCAGAAGCCGAGGACAGCACGACGATATCTCTTGTGTTTCGGACAAAATCCAAGAGCCTTCCGCTCGTAACAGCCATGGGGGAAGACATCGCCGAGGCATACCGTCATACGAGAAAACAGCCTTAGCGGCGTGGTGTGTCCCACGCCGCTGGCTTCTATCATTTAGGACCGAACGTCGCCTCAGCCGTCCACCACAGCGGAATCTTGATCGCCTCGTTGGTCAGCGGGCCTTCGCCTCGGGCCACCTTCCGCGCCATCGGGTATCCTGCCTGAGCATGGCGGACCACGCCGATACCCGAATCCGTCGTTAGGCATGCCTCCAATCTAAGCGCAGCTTCATCCGTCCCGTCGGCGATCATCGTAACGCCAGTGTGTGCGGAAATGCCCATCGTGCCATTGGCCTGGATTGCCACCAGATCGGCCATCGCGGCGACGTTGAGCAGCGCGTTGATGTAGGGCCAGTCCGATATCGCGTCCGAGCCGTCGAGCATTCCTTCGGTTTCGAAGGCGGGGTTGGCGATCGACCCGCAATCGAGGTTGTCACGTGCGAAGGCCACGGGGCCTGATATCTCACCCGTGCGGACCAGCTCGTTCACCGCGAGTCCAAAGGCCTTTCGTTGACCAAAGCCGAGGAAGCATACGCGGGCGGGTAGACCTTCAAGGGGAAGTTTTGACGCCTTCGGGATCCATCTCTGGACGAGTTCGTCATCGGGAAACAAGTCCAGTGCAAGCTTGTCGAGCCGGACCTGGTCGCTTTTTTCACCGGAGATGCAGGTCCACCGAAACGGACCGCGTCCCTGGAAGAACAGCGGGCGCACGTAACGCACGATGCAGCCTGGGAAACGATAGGCCTCTTCCTTGGGCATGCCAGCGTCAACGCACTCCTTGCGGATGAACGTGCCATATTCGAAAACGACGGAGCCGCGGTCCATTAGGATGTTGAGAGATTTGACCATTCTGAGCATCGTAGCCCGGGACCGTGCCATGTACTCGTCCGGGTTCTGCGTTCGAAGGTCGACGGCGTCTCTCGGAGCCAGGCCCGAGGCAATCAAAGCGTATGGATCGTGACACGGGCACATTTCCGTGACGATATCTGGCTTCCATTCGAGCGACACAGCCTCTTCGAGGACGTCGCACATGTTACCCGATACGATAATACTCAGAGCGCGCCGCTCTTTCTTGGCTTCTTCTGCCAGCGTAATGGCTTCTTTCAGCGAGTCGACACGCATGTCGGCATAACCCGACGCGATCCTCTGGTCGATTATCTCTTCCCGGACCTCAACGCATACGGTAACGCCGCCGTGCATGCCCATCGCGAAGGGCTGCGACCTACCCATTCCGCCGAGACCCGCCGTAAAGAATATCCGACCCGCCAGATCTCCCCCAAAATGTTCGTCGGCTACAAGTGCCAAGGTCTCGAAAGTACCTTCGACAACACCCTGGCTACCGATGTACTGCCACGGCCCAGCCGTGTAGGACGAATAAGTCGTGAGGTTCTTCGCCAGGAGCCCGTAGAACATCGGCCAGTCAGCCTTGATCACGTTGGTGTTGCCCATCACGACCCGCGGTGCCAGGCGATGCGTTTTGAAAATCGCAACGGGCATGCCCGCCTGGATCGCGAGCGTCTCGTCGTTCTCCAGGTTTTTCAGCGCTTCGACGATTGCATGAAAGCTTTCCCAGTTACGGGCCGCTTTGCCGATGCCACCGTAGACAACCAGGTTCTCGGCGCTCTCCGCGTTCTCGAGATTGTTCTCGAGCATTCGAAGAATGGATTCCTGTCGCCAGCCCTTGCAACGGAGGTGGCTGCCCCTTTGGGCTTTCACTGTCCGGAGGATCGGAGCCGCATTGGTTTTCAACATTTTGATGTCCTGGTATTTAGTGTCGGTTGCTGTCGAGAATGAGAATGGCGTCGAGAAGCGTCTGTGCTCCCCGTGCCATCTGATCCGTGGAAGCGAATTCTTCCGGGCAGTGACTTCGGCCGTCGAGACATGGAATGAAGATCATCCCGGACGGAGCGAGCAACGCTACGTGCGCGGCGTCGTGACCAGCCCCGCTGGGCATGGATCGATACTTAAATTTGTGAGAAGCGGCGGCGTCGCAAATCGCCACCTGCACCGCCGGGTCCATTTCGATCGGCTCGCTTTTGCCGACAACCTTGCAGACCAGATCGAGGCCGCGCTCCGAAGCGATCGACCCCGCATGCCACTGCGCCCATACAGCGAAACGCTGCAGTTGTTCGGCCGAGCTCGATCTGATCTCGAGGGTGAACCTCACCTGCCCAGGGACCACATTCGAAGCGTTTGGAAGGACTTGAAGCTTGCCAACGGTCGCGACCATAGCCGTCTCCTCGCCAAGAGCTCTGCTCTCGAAACCCACGATCATGGCCGATGCTCCAACCATAGCGTCCTTGCGCGTTCCCATGGGAGTTGTCCCGGAATGATCGGCTCGTCCGGTCACTTCGAAAACCATCCGCGTTATGCCGACAATCGCGGTAACCACGCCGACGTCGTCACCGGCAGACTCCAAAACTCGACCCTGCTCGATATGCATCTCGAGAAAGGCCTTGATTTCGCCCTTCATGCGGATAGGGGCACCCAGCTTGTGCGGGTCCCCGCCCATCAAGGCTATGCCCTCGGCAAGTGTGGTCCCGTCTGCGGCCCTGTGCGACAGCTGCGCGTCGGTAAGTTCACCCGCCATAGCGCGGCTGCCGATGCAAGACAGCTCGTACTTGTTTGGCTCCTCCGCCAGGAAATCGATAACCTCGAACGGATGCCGAAGCCTCTGACCTGCGTCCCGTAAGGTGCTAATTGCCTCGAGCGCGACTATGACCCCGGCGGCACCGTCAAAGCGACCGCCATCCGGAACCGTGTCGCTGTGTGATCCCGAGGCAAGCGGCGGAAGATTGCCGGAGACCCCGGGAAGACGACCAATGAGATTTCCCCCTGCGTCAATCTCGACCGCCATCCCCAGAGAACGCATCTCTTCAGTCAGCCACGCGCGGGCCTTCCGATGGTTTTCGCCGAACGCAATTCGCGACCAAGGCTTGTCTGGATCCGTAAATGTGGAAAGCTTGTCGATCCGGCCCTGAATTCTATCCGCGTTGACGATCGGTCCGGTAGTTTCTTTATGCATCTTCATTTTGATCTCACCACGCGAAGGGCTTTACGAAACGTCCGGCCCCCGGCTCATTGACTACGTTCTTTCCGTCCCAAATGGGCCTGCCTCGGAGATAGGTTTGCTTGATTTGTGGCAGCCACATTTCGTCGTAGAGGCTCCAGTCGGACACGGTCTGCGAACTCGCCACTCGCCACGGCGCTAGCGTGGGATCGATAATGCTGAAATCCGCGTCGCACCCTGTTTGAAGAGCCCCCTTGCTGGTCAGACGAAAGTGGCGCGCGGGGTTGAGCGCGAGCACGCGTGCGGCAACGGCGAGATCCACATCGCGGTCCACGCATCCCTTAATTAGGGCCGGAACCAATACCTCGAGCGATGGGCCGCCCGACGCGTTCGCCAGCATGTCCGGATTGTTCTTTCGATCCAGGGACCATGCCACGTGGTCGGTCGAGACTATATCGATGGCACCTGCCGTCAGGAATTTCCATAGGCTCTCTCTCTCCGGCTGCGCGCGTATCGGAGGGTTGCCTTTTGCGAGACCAATCTTTTGTCGAACGGTGTTGTCTTCGTCGAACATGAGATAGTGAATGCAGACCTCTACAGAGCAGTCAAAACCTTGCCGCTTGTAGGTTTCACAGATCTCTATCCCACGGCCCAGCGAGCAGTGCACAACATGTGCCCGACATCCGGTGAAGGCACCGATTTCGTAGATTTCGGCGATCGCGAGCAATTCGGATAACGGCGTGTGAGTTTCTCCGTGCGCGAGGTAATCGGTTCGTCCCGACGCCTTCATCTGAGTAATCAGCTTCTTGACGATTTCTTCGTTTTCGTTGTGCACGCCGGACGCCAGTCCAGACTTGGCAACTTCTGAGAAAGCCTGCGACATAAGCAGAGGGGAGATACGCGGGAAGCGCTCGGGATCAGTTCCGAACGTCGAAAACTTGAAAGCGCAGACACCAGCATCGACCTGTTCTGGTATCTTGCTGACGCCGTCAGAAGGCCTGATCGTTCCGTAGAGCGCCACATCTACGTGTGCTTGCGAGGCAATGTCAGAAGCTTTGCTCTCGACGCTTTCCCTATCGCAAACGAGGAGACCCTCGTCGTATGGCATATCGACAATCGTCGTCACGCCGCCTGCAGCTGCAGCTTTGGTCGAGAATTTGAAATCTTCCCGGTTCTTTTGGCTTCTTGAATGAACTTGGGCATCGATAGCACCCGGGAACACAAATGCGTCTTCAAAAAACAGTCGCTCGTGAGCTGTACCTGGATCATTTGCGCTCGTGCCAACTACTTTGCCAGCGGCTACGCTCAGATAGCCGCCCCGGATCACCCCGGCCGGGGTTACAAGATTTCCTTTGACAACCAAGTCCAGCATCTATGACTCCGATTATTTTCTTCGAAGTTGAAGATGACGCGGTGCGACCAAACTGTCGGCATGGGTTTTTGCACCTAATGTTGGGGAATTTGGCAACCAGTCACTAAAGACGGAGCATCTTTGAGAAGAGGTTCCGAAGCGAATTGAGAAGCGAATGCGTAGGGTAACCCGAGGTCAGCCGCAGACCGAGCTTTTTTGCGTTAATCCGCCAACGAGGATCTGGGCCGTGTCCCGTTCACCGCTGTGGCAAACATCGCTGGAGTGCCTGCGATGCGGTTCCACTACACTTTCATCCGCCGACAGGTGTGCCCGGCGGGTCCCTGTTTATCGTCGGATCTGGCCAGGCACCTCTGCTGCTTTGATTTCGTAGGCAGGGGAGCGCGCTACCATGGCTGGTCGCCAACCGGTCGTCTCGGCTGGGATGAAGCGACTGTTGTGACACAAGAATGGCGATAGATTGGTTTGATGCAGAACTCCTAGATGCGCCGAGGCGCTCTACAGGCGTGTCGGTTCACGCGCGGGATGCACCTCAGCGAATACGGTATAGTCAGTCGTGTACTTTGGCACTGTAATGCGGTCCCGTAGGACGAGCGTCGCAAGGAGCGCGGACATTTTAGACGCTTTATTGCAACGAAGTTGGAAATCTGATCGGCATTCCCCTCATGGCCTGCCGGATGCGTTGAAAAACAATGGGACGAAGTAGAATGCCTCTCGGGTCCATCCGATTATTGCCGTCCAGACTTCCCTCTCCAGGTATACGGATATTTTTAGCGCCTTCTTCGAGCGTCACGTCTTTGACGTGACAAAGGAAGCGTTCAAGTTCTGCCGTGAACTCGTTCAAGCCCCGGAAGTGTTCTACGTCGAACGAAATCAGCAGAAAGGCCTGGTCTTCTGTTTCAGGGTTTTCGTTGGCTGTTCCGCCGCCCGTCAGTGCTCCGGCAAGCGCCTCTACAACGATGGCCAGGCCAAAACCCTTATGACCCCCGAAATGGCGCAAGACGCCGACGCTATTCACCCACTCCGCAGGGGGCTGCTCGCCACGGTCTATGGTTTCACTTAGCCGACCAAACGCCACCGTGCTGGTCGACATGTCGAGAACCAGATGGGGCTTCGCCGCCCGGGGAATACCAAAAGCAAGCGGATTGGTTGACATCCGCGCCTCGATGCCTCCAGGCGGGGATACCTGCTGTCCACCGCCGGACTCGTTAGCGAAGAACATGGTCACCACTCCCACGTCGGCAGCACGCTCGCAATAGTCAGCGAGACGGCCGCCAGAATCGCACCCTTTAACCGCGATAATAGCTACGCCATGCTGTTTCGCGCGTGCGATTGCAATGTCGGTGGCATCCCGCATGACGATGTTACCGTACGCTCTTTGTCCGTCCGCGACGATGATTACTCCACTGTCCTTTTCTATTTTCAACTTGGCCGAGGGATTACAGAAACCCTCTTTCGCTCGGGAAATGTATTCCGGAAACCGCCTAACGCCATGACACTCGTGACCAGAGAGTTCCGAAGCGATAATGACGTCCGCCATGAAGTCGGCATCACCCGTCGGCATGCCTATGTGGGTGAACGCGCTCGATATGAACAATTGCATGTCGTCAGGCGGGCAAAAGCGGTTTTTTTCGTTTTTGGTTATCTGTTGGTTTTCACGCAGAACTGAGCCGGTTAGGCGCATAATTTCCATTGAGAATTGAGCCATGTGAACCTTTCCCCCCAACGCGGTGAGCGACGGGGGCAACGGAGTGATCCACATGGGACTTTTAAACATCATCCGCCGGATGGCGCTGCGCGAGAAGCAGTCGATCCGGGAGATCAGTCGGCGCACGGGGCTGTCACGCAACACGATCGCGAAGTATTTGAGCGCTGGTACGATCGAGCCGACGTTCGCGGTACCGGAGCGACCGAGCAAGCTTGATCCTTTCGCCGATAAGCTCTCTGGCTGGTTGAAGACCGAGGCCGGGAGGTCGCGCAAGCAGCGCCGAACGCTGAAGCAGCTTCATGCGGACTTGGTGGTTCTCGGCTTTACCGGCTCCTATGGTCGGGTCGCCGCATTCGCCCGTGACTGGCGGGCTGAGCAGCAGAAAGCGGGCCGCGGCATATTCGTTCCGCTATCCTTTCGCCCAGGCGAAGCATTCCAATTCGATTGGAGTGAAGATTATGCCGTGGTAGGCGGCGAGCGCACGAAGCTGCAGGTCGCACATATCAAGCTGTCGCACAGTCGGGCTTTTCTGGTCAGGGCCTACCTGCTGCAAACGCACGAGATGCTGTTCGATGCCCATTGGCACGGCTTCCGTGTGTTCGGCGGCGTACCTGGCCGTGGCATCTACGATAACATGAAGACGGCGGTCGATCGCGTAGGCCGGGGCAAGGAGCGGCAGGTCAACATCCGCTTCCTGGCGATGACGAACCATTATGTCTTTGCGCCCGAGTTCTGCAATCCAGCGGCAGGTTGGGAGAAAGGTCAGGTCGAGAAGAACGTCCAGGATGCCCGACCACGCTTGTGGCAACAGATGCCGGACTTTCCAGATTTGGCGGCGTTGAATGCCTGGCTGGAACAGCATTGCCAGGACCTATGGAGGGAGACTGCGCATGGCACCTTGTCCGGCACGATCGCGGATGTCTGGGCTGATGAGCGGGCAGCATTGATGTCGCTCCCCGCCATGTTTGACGGCTTCGTCGAGCAGAGCAAGCGCGTCTCGCCGACATGCCTGATCACCTTTGAGCGTAATCGTTACAGCGTGCCAGCATCGTTTGCGAACCGGCCCGTCAGCCTGCGGATTTATCCCGAGCGACTGGTCGTTGCGGCCGAGGGCAATGTCCTATGCGAGCATGAGCGGGTCATTGAACGCAGCCACGACAAACCGCCGAGGACGATTTATGACTGGCGACATTACCTTGCCGTCATCCAGCGCAAACCCGGTGCCCTGCGCAATGGTGCGCCCTTCCTGGAATTGCCGTTGGCCTTTCGACAACTGCAAGACCAGATGCTTCGCCGCCCCGGCGGTGATCGTGAGATGGCGGACATACTCGCTCTTGTCCTTCATCACGACGAACAGGTCGTCCTCAGGGCTGTGGAACTGGCTTTGGATGCGGGGGTGGCGACCAAGACGCATGTGCTGAACCTGCTGCATCGGCTGATCGACGGCAAGACAATCGATGGTCCCGACATCGATACGCCACAGGCGCTGACCTTGCTGCGTGAACCCAAGGCCAACGTCGAACGCTATGATGGCCTACGCGCCCGGATCGCAGGAGGTCGCCATGCGTCATGATCCTGCCAGTGCCGCCGTCGTCATCATGCTGCGTAGCCTGAAGATGTATGGCATGGCCCAAGCCGTCACAGACCTGATCGAGCAAGGGGCTCCTGCCTTTGATGCGGCCGTGCCCATCCTGTCACAGTTGCTGAAGGCCGAGATGGCCGAGCGCGAGGTCCGCTCCATCGCCTATCACATGAAGGCCGCTCGCTTTCCTGCGTACAAAGACATCTCCGGCTTCGACTTCGCTGACAGCGAAATCAACGAGGCTACCGTGCGCCAACTGCACCGATGCGAGTTTATGGATGGGGCGCAGAACGTTGTCCTAATCGGTGGCCCTGGCACTGGAAAAACGCATGTCGCGACCGCTCTTGGAATCCAAGCCATCGAGCATCATCGCCGAAAGGTCCGCTTCTTCTCGACCATCGAACTGGTCAATGCTCTCGAGCAGGAGAAGGCCAAGGGCAAGGCGGGCCAGATCGCGGAGACCTTGGTGCGCCTCGATCTGCTCATCCTAGACGAGTTGGGATACCTGCCGTTCAGCGCCTCAGGCGGCGCACTACTCTTCCACCTTCTGAGCAAGCTCTACGAGCGCACCAGCGTCATCATCACAACCAATCTCAGCTTCAGCGAGTGGGCAACCGTCTTCGGCGACGCCAAGATGACGACCGCTCTGCTCGATCGTCTGACCCACCGTTGTCATATCCTGGAAACTGGAAATGACAGCTTCCGCTTCAAAGCCAGCTCGGCCGCCGCAGCCCAGAAGAAAGGAGAAAAAGCCAATCTCTTGACCAAACCCTGATCAGAAAACCATACTTAGAGGTGGCTCACTTCTCGGTGGAAAAACCGGCTCAGTTCCGCGTGAAAACCAACAGATGGATATCATCGCGCCCGGCCTTCCTGCTTCCAGTACGCGTACTCAGCAAACTGTTTCGACGACTATTCCTCACCCGGCTGGTCGCTCTGCACGACGCCGCGCGGCTCAGCTTTTTTGGCGCACTTGCTCACCTCGCCGAGCGGCGGGCATTCTTGCGGCATCTGTCGCCGGTCCGAAAGAAACGCTGGGTGGTCTATGCGAAGGCGCCGTTCGCGGGTCCTGAGGCGGTTCTTGCCTATCTGTCGCGCTACACCCATCGGGTCGCGATCTCCAACAGCCGCCTGATCACCTTCAACGAATGTGGCGTTACCTTCCGCTACAAGGACTATCGTCGTGACGGCTGCGACCGGCAGCAGGTCATGACGCTCGCGGTCGATGAGTTCATCCGCCGCTTTCTGCTCCATGTCTTGCCGCGCGGCTTCCACCGCATCCGGCACTACGGCCTGCTCTCCGGCTCAGCCCGCAAGACCAGCCTCGCGCTCGCGCGCGTACTCCTCCACGCCGCCGCACCGGTCGATGACGGCGTGCCAGGCGAAAAGGATGACTTCCGCCCGCCATGCCCCTGCTGCGGCGGAAGAATGATCGTCATAGAGATGTTCGAACGCTGGAAGCAGCCGCGCGGACCGCCGGATGCGACGGCGACGAACCGGGAGACGGCTTCATGACCCGGCATGGCATGGTCAAGACTTCAGTCGCAGGCGTCACGCCTCCGGCAACCGACCCGCATGCGTCCGTGGCGATCATTGCCGCCGACAGGGTCGCGGCGAGGCTGGGCCAGGCCCGGAAAGCCGCACGGGTGCGCAAAGAAGCGATCTGCCCGCCATCCATCATTCCACTCCCTGACTGCGATCTTGCTACCGCGCGCATGAGCCGCAGATTGAAATCTCCATAGCCTTCTCGACTGGGGTCCGCGGGTTCCTTCCTCGGGGACTTTCGTACGCCTCGCGGCGCCCGAAACTCTTCACGCGAGCAGACGGTCTGGTCCTGGAAACCGGGGATGACATAGCCGCCATAGAGCGGGGGGCGTTCCATGACCGCTCCGACACCACTGCAGACGTCAAAGAAACAACAGGGGGTTCCCACAAGCGGACATTCGGTGTGATAGTGAGCTCCGGGCGATTGGCTTGAAGACACCTTCAGAAAGGTCGGCGGCTTGCGGCTCTGCCTTTTGTCTCGGGCGAGATCAGGTCCGCGATTTCTTCAAGGAGGGGCTGCAATTTCTCATGGTCGGCTTGCGCCATGCCATGTTCGATCACCGACGACCAATGATCGTTTTGGCACGGTGAGGCGGCGTGCGCGCGAATCTCCAAGGCCGCGCGGTCACGAAGCTCTTTGTCAGGCAAACCTCCTGCCGTCATCCGCGCGCTTATTTCTTCCTTCAGTCGAATCTCCGAAACGGCGTCGCCAGCGAGAAGCGCGAGCGTCACGAGCCCGTAGACCCCCCGTTCCAGAATCGCGCAACCGGTTTGGTATCGGCCTGCTTTGATTGTCCACGACAACAGCACTTTTCCGATGTAGTCCGCAAGCTCCGGGCAAC